>CALEEU010000299.1 GCA_937875975.1 uncultured Opitutia bacterium
GGAGGCGGTACTGGGCGACCGGCGTACGCTTGATGAAGCCGGCATGCGAGACGGTGACCACGCAGCCTTCGTTGGCGACGATGTCTTCCATCGAGAGGTCGCCTTCCTGGGCCGAGACCTTCGTCTTGCGCGGACCGATGTGCTTCTTGGCGGCGTCGCGCAGCTCCTTCTTGATCAGGGTGAGCAGCTTCAGCTCGCTCGAGAGAATGCTGCGGAGTTCTTCGACGAGCGCCATCAGTTCGCGGTACTCAGCCTCGATCTTGTCGCGCTCCAGTCCGGTGAGCTGGTAGAGGCGGAGGTCGAGGATGGCCACGGCCTGGCGTTCGCTGAGGCCGTATTTGGCCATCAGCTTCACCCGGGCTTCGTCGCGGTTGGTCGCGGCGCGGATGATCTTCACGAAGTCGTCCAGGTTACGCAGGGCGATCTTGAAGCCCTCGAGGATGTGGGCGCGGTCTTCGGCCTTGCGGAGGCGGAAGCGGGTGCGGCGGGTGACGACATCGCGGCGGTGCTCGACGAAGCATTCGAGCAGCTCGCGGATGTTCATCTGCTTCGGGCGACGCTTGTCGAGGGCCAGCAGGATGACGCCGAACGAGTTCTCGAAGTTCGTGTGCTTGTAGAGCTTGTTGATGACGACCTTCGGGTTCTCGTTGCGCTTGAGCTCGATGACCACGCGCGTGTTCTCGTCGGACTCGTCGCGGAGGTCGGAGACCTCATCCAGCACCTTGTCGGTGCACAGTTGGGCGATGTGCTTCACCAGGGAGGAGCGGTTGACGTTGTAGGGCAGCTCCGTGAGGACGATCTGCTCCTTGCCGTTCTTCATCTCCTCCGTGTGGGCCACGCCGCGGACACGGATGATGCCACGGCCGGTGCGCAGGTACTGCTTGATGCCGTCCTTGCCATTGATGACGCCGCCGGTCGGGAAGTCCGGACCGATGATGATCTTCTCCAGGTCTTCGACGGTGGCGCCGGGCTTGTCGATGATGAGGCAGGTCGCCTCGACGAGCTCGTTGAGATTATGGGGCGGGATGTTGGTCGTCATGCCGACCGCGATGCCGGTCGAACCGTTCATCAGCAGGTGAGGCAAGGCGCAGGGGAGGACGGTCGGCTCGGTGGTCGACTCCTTGTAGTTCGGGATGAAGTCCACCGTGTCCTCATCGATGTCGGCGAGGAGCTCGGACGAGACCTCGGAGAGGCGGCACTCGGTGTAACGGTAGGCCGCGGGCGGATCGCCGTCGACGGAGCCGAAGTTGCCTTGCGGCTCGATGAGCTGGTAGCGCATCACCCAGTTCTGGGCGAGGCGGACGAGCGTGTCGTACACGGAGCTGTCGCCGTGCGGGTGGTAGTTCTTCAGCACTTCGCCGACGACGCCGGCGCACTTGTCGAACGGGCGGTTGTGGACGAGGCCTTCCCGCATCATCGCGTAGAGGATGCGGCGCTGGACGGGCTTCAGGCCGTCACGCGCGTCCGGGAGGGCGCGGGAGACGATGACCGACATCGAGTAATCGATGTAGGCCGTCTGCATGATGTCCGTGATGTTGGCGGTCGTGAGCTTTTCCTTGTCAGAGTACATGTTCGAAGAGGTCTTGGGTTAGGTTCGTCGGATCGATCAGACGTCGAGGTTCGAGGTGTTGAGCGCGTTGTCTTCGATGAAGGCGCGGCGGGAGGGCACATCTTCGCCCATGAGCATCGCGAAGACGCGGTTGGCTTCGGCGGCGTCGGCGATGTCGACCTTGAGGAAGCGGCGCTTGGCCGGGTCCATCGTGGTCTCGAAGAGCTGCTTCGGGTTCATTTCACCCAGGCCCTTGTATCGCTGAATCGTCAGGCCTTTGCGGCCGAACTGGCGAATCTGGCCGATGAGTTCGAGGATCGAGCCGAGCGGGATGGGGTCGGCCTTCTTGACGACCTTCTTGGCCGGCTTGTCTTCGCCCTTAGGCTCATCTTCGCCTTCCACGGCGGCCGGGGCCTCCTCGACGGTCGAACCGTCGATCAGGTGGTAGCGCGGCTCTTCGCCGGTCGTGAACTGCTTCACGTCCATGCCTTGGGTCTCAAGTTCCTTGAGCACCTTGGCGATGGCGTCGTTCTCGAAGATCTCGATGACGTTGACGCGTTCCTGGACGACCGTGCCGTCCTTGAGCTTCTTCTCGCGGTCGATCTTGTCGGCCAGGAAGTCCTCCACGCCGGCCTTGCGCAGGTAAGCCTGCTTGGCGTCGGTATCGACGAGGAACTCATAGCTCTCTTCGTTACCGGTACGGGTGCGCACGATGAAGCGCGGGAGCGCGTGGTTCTTATGGTCCTGCTGGTCAAGGTAAGCGCCGAGTTGGCAACCCGTGCGGCCGATGACGGCCCCCAGGGTTTCCAGGCGCGCGAGGGATTCGACGATCTTGTCGAGCTTCTGGCCGGGGAAGACGTGCTTATCGCGGAGGCGGAGGAGATTCACGTCCTCGGAGCCAAGCTCGAGCAGGATGCGGTTCAACTCCGGGTCGTTATCGACGTACTGCTCACGTTTCTTGCGCTTGATGCGGTAGAGGGGCGGCTGGGCGATGTAGACGTAGCCAGCCTCGATGAGCCCGGGCATCTGGCGGTAAAGGAACGTCAGGAGCAGCGTCCGGATGTGCGAACCGTCGACGTCGGCGTCCGTCATGATGACGAGCTTGTGGTAACGGCATTTCGTGACGTCGAAGGCGCCGTCGCCCTCGTGCTTGCCGATACCAGTCCCGCAGGCGGTGATGATCGTGCGGATTTCCTCGTTGGAGAGGATCTTGTCGATGCGGGCCTTCTCGACGTTGAGGATCTTGCCCTTGATCGGCAGGATCGCCTGGTAGCGACGGTCGCGGCCCTGCTTGGCGGAACCACCGGCGGAGTCACCTTCGACGATGTAGAGCTCGCAGACGGAAGGATCGCTCTCGGAGCAGTCCGCCAGCTTGCCGGGGAGGCCGCCGGAGGACATCGCGGACTTACGGACCGTCTCGCGGGCCTTACGGGCGGCTTCGCGGGCGCGGGCGGCGTTGAGGCACTTGTCGACGATGCGGCGGCCCGTCTTCGGGTCGCGCTCGAGGTAGTATTTGAGCTGCTCGCCGACGACCGAGGTCACGATGCCTTCGACCTCGGGGTTCGTGAGGCGCGTCTTGTTCTGCGACTGGAACTTCGGGTCGGGGTGCTTGACGGAGATGACGGCCACGAGGCCTTCGCGCATGTCGTCGCCGTTCAGCTTGGTGTCCTTGTCTTTGACGAGATTATTGGACTTCGCGTAGTGATTGATCACGCGGGTGAGCGCGGAACGGAAGCCGGAGAGGTGCGTACCGCCTTCGGGCTGGTTGATGAGGTTGGCGTAGCAGAAGACCATCTCGTCGTAGCGGTCGTTGTACTGCAGGGCGACGTCGAGGGTCATGCGGCGCATGCCTGGCGTGGGCTTCTCGCCGTCGGCCATCACGCGCGGGTTGGCGAGATCGGTGAAGTCGACTTCGGCGGCGATGAGGATCGGCTTATCGAAAAGGCGCTCCTCATTGGCGTTGAGGAAGGAGACATACTCGGCGATGCCGTCCTTGAACTCGAACTTGTCGGAGCGGTTGGAGCGATGGTCCTTCATGTCGACCGTGATGCCCGGGACGAGGAAGGCGAGTTCGCGCATGCGGCGGACGATCGTGTCGTACTTGAACTCTTGGGTGGCGACGAAGATTTCCGGGTCAGGGTGAAAGGTGATCTTCGTGCCGGTACGCTTCGTCTTGCCGATGACCTTGATCGACTGCGTGACTTCACCGCGGCAGAACTTCATCTGGTGGACTTCACCTTCGCGGCTCACTTCCGCGATGAAACTGTCCGAGAGGGCGTTGACGCACTTCGCGCCGACGCCGTTGAGGCCGCCGGAGACCTGGTAGGCGCCCTTGTCGAACTTACCGCCGGCGTGCAAGTTGGTGAGCACGAGCTCGAGCGTCGGCACCTTTTCTTCCGGGTGCATCGCGACGGGAATACCGCGGCCGTCGTCCTCGACGGACAGCGATCCGTCCGCATGGATCTCGACCTTGATGCTCTTGCAATAACCGGCGAGCGCTTCGTCGATCGAGTTGTCGACGATCTCATACACGCAGTGGTGAAGGCCCGTCTCGTTCGTATCGCCGATATACATACCGGGTCGTTCGCGCACGGCCTTGAGGCCCTTGAGGCGTTTGATGTCGGCCGCGCCGTAGCTTTCGTTGCCGGCGTGCTTGCCGCGGTTCGGGGTTTTCTCGGAATTTTCGCTCATGTTTAGGTGTGTAAAAAATGATATTTCCCCGCCTGAAGGAGGGGACTTTTCATGCTGTTTTTCACAGGGGTATCTGCAACAGGAAACACCCTGTCCGTGAATGTTTTTAGGCGGCCAGAAATGACTACCAATCAAGCCCTTACGGAAACTTATAGGGGGTGTTAGAAACCGTTGTTCACACGTTATCCACAGCCCTATTCCGCCCCTCGGAGGCAGGCCTAAAACTAGACCCTCAAGCCGGCCCAAAAAAGGCGGCGATCGGACCGAGCGCCGCCTCGCCGGCGTCTTCGAGGACATAGTGCCCGGCGTCGGCAAATAGCAGCTGCCCAGCGGAGGGGAAACGGGCCACGAAACCCTCAAGAAAGGATCGGTCGAAGCAGAAGTCGCGCATTCCCCAGCAAAGGAGCATGGGCTTGCCCTTTAAGCCCTCCAAAGAGGCCTCCACGGCGGCCAAGACCGACCGGGTGGGGTGTTCGGCCTCCATCGGGATGTCGGCCACGAAGTCGGCCACCGCCCGGCGGACCGAGGCTGAGCCGTAGGGGGCGAGGAAACCGGCCTTGGCGGCGGGTCTGAGCGGCTGCTCGACGGACATCCAGGTCGCCGGCCAGGCGAAGCCGTTCAGGTCCTGGACGATGAAGCGGCCAATCAAGGGGGCTCGGCAAAGAGCAATGCGGGCCGGGATGCGCTCGGAGAGGAAAGCGCCGGTGTTCGTGACGAGGATCTTCCCCACCCTCTCAGGTCGGCGACCGGCGACACCGAAACCGATGGCGCCACCCCAATCGTGGACGCCCAAGTCGAACTCCTTGAGCCCGAGATGCGCGATGAGGGCTTCGACGTCGGCGATACGATCGGCGAGACGCAGGAAGCGATCGGGGCGCGCGGACAGGCCCATGCCCACATGGTCGGGCGCGATCACGCGGCGGCCTTGGGCGGCGAGTTTCAAGATCAGGTCACGCCAAAGGAACGACCACGATGGGTTGCCGTGAAGCAGCAGCACCGGACGACCGTCGCGCGGGCCGTGATCCACATAGCTCATCCGACCCGAGAGCGCGGCGAAATCCTTCGGCGCAAAGGGATAAAGCGCCTGCACGGCAGGAGAAAGCGAGACGGTGCTCATTGGCATTCGACGGCCAGCATCATGCTGGCGAGACCGCTACCGATGCCCAGCAGGGCGACGCGGTCGCCGGCCTTGATGCGGCCTTCAGCGAGTCCGAGCGCCAACGTGGCAGGCACGGAGACCGAGCCGACGTTGCCGAGGCGATCGAAGCTTTGGTAGTCCTTCGCAGGGTCGAGGCCGAGTTTCTCGAAGAGCAACGACGAGTGACGGCGGCCAACCTGGTGCGTCACCACGCGCTGCGGCGTGGATTCGTCCCATCCCGTCACACCTTTGAAGCGACCCCAGCAGCGCTGGGCCAGCGCCACGCCCGCGGCGAGCAACGCTTCGGAGTCCGTGCGCATATCGAGTTCGGCGGACGACGTATCGCCTTCGCAAAGTCCGTTGGCGGAAGAATCAGTTTCGACAGCGCCGCCCAGAAGGCGGATCGAGCCAGGCCCGGCGAGATCATCACGGCAGATGACCGCGGCCGCGCCACCCGCACCGATGGTAAGGTTCGCGAAGTAAGGCTTGATCGTCTCACGCGTGAGCGTGAGGTCCTCGTTCAGCATGCGGATCGTGCGCTCGACGAGCGGACGACCATCTTCACCCGAGCAGACGAGCGCGCGGCGGATCTGACCCGACTCCACCATCCCCGCTGCGAGCACCACGGCGTTGAGGAAGCCCAGGCAGGCGTTGGAGACGTCGAGGATCTGCGCCTGCGGGCCGAGACCGAGCAGACCGTGCACGTAGGCGGCGGTCGAAGGCTCGAGGCGATCGCGACACACTGACGAATGAATCAGTAGGTCGATATCGGCGGGACCGACTCCGGCGGCCTGCATCGCACGACGGCCGGCCAACGCGGAAGCGGCGGACGGGCGGATCGCCTGGGGCCAGAAGCGACGCTCACGGATGCCCGTCATCAGCTCCAGACGGCCCTCCGGCAGCTTCAGACGGCCGTAAAGGGGTGCCAGGCGGCGTTCGACCTCATCGGAGGTCCAGACCTCGGGAGGCAGTTCGGCGACGAGGCCGGACAGGACGGTGCGCTTGAAGATCACGATCCAGGAAGGCGGGAAGAAGCGGCCACGAGTTCTTCGTCGAAGAAGTTCCAGCCCATGCCGGCGTCGACCACGATGCCTTGGCCGTTGATGCCGCTCGAACGAGGCGAGAGCAGCCAGACCGCCGTGTCGGCGACCTCCTGCGTCTTCAAGGCCTCCTTGCGGAAGGTCATCTTCTCCGCGTGCAGGTAGTTGTGGAGATAACCAGGGATACCGGCGCTGGCGCTCGTCTTAAGCGGACCGGCGTTCACGGAATTGAAACGCACGCGCGAATCAGCCGAGAAGGATTTCGCAAGGAAGCGGCTAGCGGATTCGAGCGCGGCCTTGATCGGCGACATGTAGCCGTAGTTCGAGGCCGTCACCTGGGAGGAGATGCCGATGGAGACCACGGAAGCATCGGCCTTCAGGTGCGGCTTGAGCGCGCGGGAAAGCTCGACGAGCGAGAATGCGGAGATCGCGGTGGCCTGAAGGAAATCGGCGCGCACGGTCTCATGGAACGGCTGCATGCCCTTAGAAAAATTCGCGAAAGCGACGCTATGCAGGACACCGTCGAGCGGGCCGTGCGCGCGACCGACATCAGCGGCGAGCTGCTGCGTCTGGGGTTCGTGTTCGAGGTCGCAGAGGTAGACCGGCTTGCCGTCGAGCAGGCCCTTCAGCGAGTCGAGGCGGGCCTGCGAGCGCACGGAGTAGACGACCTTGGCGCCTTCGGCCTCAAGGGTCTTGGCGACATGCCAGGCGACGGACTTCTTATTCGCGACGCCGAGGACGAGGTAGGTCTTACCGGTAAGGCCGAGGAAGGACATAGGTCAGGCGGGTTGGTCGACGAGGGCGAGGGCGAAGCGGATGGTCAGGACGGCCTTGCCGTCGCGGCGCACCGTGCCGGTCATGAAATGGAACTGCTGGAGCGTCTCGACGAGCTTCACGTCAATCGAGACGGTATCGCCAGGCATCACCATCCCTTTGAATTTCGCCTCCTCGATGCGGCAAAGCACCGGGGTCTTGCCCGAGGGAACGCCGCCTTCGGATTGGAGCTTCTTCGTCAGGAAAATCGCGCCGGCCTGGAAGACCGATTCACAGAGCAACACCCCGGGCGTGATCGGGTTGCCCGGGTAGTGGCCGGAGTAGAAAGGCTCGTCCGCCCGGAAGGTGCGGGTGCAGGTGGCCCCATCGGCCCGGACCTCGTCGATGCGGTCCAGGAAGAGGAACGGCGGGCGATGAGGGATGGTGTCGAGGACGGCCTGCAACATGGGCTTATTTTTGCCCCCGGAAAGTCGGACAAGCGACACAAAACACCGGCGGTCGCGTTTGCCTTTTACGGGCGGGCGCCCAACCTGAAGCACATGAAGACTCTCTTCGCTACCCTCCTCATGTCCCTCCTCCCCTTCTTCGGTGACGCGGCTGAAAAGCTCGCCGTCGGCGCCTCCATCCCGGACGTCACCTGCAATGACCAGGACGGCAATGCCGTCTCCCTCGCCAAGGAAGGCGCCAAGGGCTACCTCCTCGTCTACTTCTACCCGAAGGCCAAGACCGGCGGCTGCACCAAGCAGGGCTGCTCGCTCCGCGACAACTGGTCCGAACTCCAGAAGGCCGGCGTGAACGTCCTCGGCGTCAGCACGGACGACGAGAAGCTCCAGAAGGAATTCAAGGAAGAGCAGAAGTTTCCCTTCCGCCTCCTCGCCGACAAGGAGAAGAAGGCCGTTTCTGAAGCCTTTGGTATCCTTGTTCCTCTGAAGCTTTTCGCCGGCCGCAGCGCCTTCCTCTTCAAGGACGGCAAGTGCGTCTACGCCGACCACAAAGGACACACCGGCGACCAGGCCCAGGTGATCCTCGCCTTCCTCGCCGGCGCGAAGAAGTAAGCCCTCCCCTCGCTCGCCAACAGAAAGGCCGCCTCGATCGAGGCGGCCTTTTTCGTGCGATGACGTCGGGCTCAGTGGCCCTTGATCGGGAAGAGGTCGGTCACGCTATTATTGCCGTGGATGCGACGGATGGCGTCAGAAAGCAAAGGCGCGATCGAAAGCACCGTGATCGGCAGGTCCTTCGGCCAGTCGGCCGGGACGGAGTTGGTCGTGATGACCTCGTCGATGAGACCCTTCCGGAGGCGCTCGAAGGCGATCTCCTGGATCATGCAGTGTGAGACCACGGCGCGCACCGAGCGGGCGCCGTTCTTCTTGAGCAGTTCGGCGGCGGCCACGAGCGTGCCCGCGGTCTCCGTCATGTCGTCGACCAAGATGATGTCGCGGCCTTCGACTTCACCGACGAGGCTCGTGGCCTGGACGGTGGTCGCGCTCGTGCGGCGCTTGGCCACGAAACCGTAAGGAAGGTTGAGCATGTCCGCCACGGCCGAGGCGTACTTCAGTCCGCCGACGTCAGGCGAGAAGACCGTGGCGTCCTTGAGCCAAGGCTTGTTCTTGATGTGCGCGTAGAAGACCGGGGAGGCGTAGAGATGGTCGACCGGAATGTCGAAGAAACCTTGGATCTGCTGGGCGTGCAGGTCGACCGTCAGGACGCGGTTGGCGCCGGCGGCGGTGAGCAGGTTGGCGACGAGCTTGGCCGTGATCGGCACGCGAGGCTTATCCTTACGGTCCTGGCGGGCGTAACCGAAGAACGGGATCACGGCCGTGATGCGGGCGGCGGAAGCGCGACGCAGGGCGTCGATCATGATCAGCAGCTCCATGATGCGATCGTTGGCCGGCGCGCAGGTGGGCTGGATGACGTAGACGTCGCAGCCGCGGATGTTCTCGTTGATCTGCACGAACGTCTCACCGTCAGGGAAACGGTTGACGGTAGCGGTGCCGAGCGGGACGCCGAGATGTTCGCAGATTTCCTTGGCCAGCGCCGGATTGGCGTTGCCGGTGAAAATCTTCATCTCAGGTAGGCTCATGTTGTTTGGCTTTTAGCAGAGTCCAAGGAGGCGGCCAGCGAATCAACCTTTTTGAACAATTCAGGCAGACGACGCGAAAGGACCACCAGACGTCGCTCCAGCCCGAAGGGCACGGCAGGCGTGCCGTTCATGAAGCCGTCAGCGGGCACATCCTCGAAAAGGCCTGTCTGAGCGCCCAGCTTGACGCGGTCGCCGAGAGTGAGGTGTCCGGCCACGCCGGACTGCCCGCCGAGGACGCAATGGTCGCCGAGGGTCGTGCTGCCGGCGATGCCGACCTGCGCGGTGATGAGGCACTGGCGGCCGATACGCACATTATGGGCGACCTGGACGAGGTTATCGATCTTGGTGCCCCGCCCGACCACCGTCTTGCTGAAGCGGGCACGGTCGAGGGTGGAGTTGGCGCCGACCTCGACGTCGTCTTCGAGGACCACGTTGCCGATTTGCGGGATGCGCTGGATCTCGCCGTTGACCGGCTCGTAGCCGAAGCCGTCGGAACCAATGACCGCACCAGACTGAATGCGACAGCGGGCACCCAGAATGCAATAGTCGCCGACCGTGACGCCTGGCTTGAGCCAGCAATCGGAGCCAACCGATGCGTGGGCGCCGACATGGCAACGCGCTTCAAGCACCGTGCCCGCAGAGACCATGGCGCCCTCGGCGATCACGCAGAGGGGGCCCACATGGGCGGCTGGGTCGACCTTAGCGGAGGCGGCGACGATGGCGGAAGCGTGGATGCCAGGGGCGGGGCGCGGCCAGAGGCGGGACTCGAGCACCGAACAAAGGAGCGCTAGGGCGTAGGATGGATTGTCTACGCGGAGGAAAGCCTGGCCGGCGGCAGGTTCGCCTTCGAAGGTCACCGGCACAAGGATCGCGCCAGCCTTGGAGGCGGCGACGGCCTCGGCGTACTTCGCGTTACCAAGGAAAGAAAGATCGCCGGGTGTCGCTTCAGCCAGAGCCGCGATACCCGTAATAGGAGCGAGGCAGGCACCCTCGACGGACTTGGCTCCGGTGAGGGAGGTGAGTTCGGCGATGGTGAAGGCGAGCGACATGGTCCTAAATGAAGCGCCCCTGACTAGCAGGGGCGCGGCAGAGTGTTACTTGGCGGCCGGCTTGTCGCCAGCGGCAGGAGCCGGAGCCACGGGTGCGACCGGTGCGGCCGGTGCGGCGACAGGAGCAGTGGCCTTGTAGGTCACGTTAAGCTCTTTGATCACGTCTTCGGTGACATCAAGGGAAGCGTCGGAGAAAAATGCTTCGGCTTTGTTGAGCACCAACTGAATACCCTTGGCCTTGGCGACCTTTTCGGAAGCGGTCCGGATATCGGCGATGATCTGCTTGTTCATCTCACCGAGGCGCTGCTGAATCGCGCCCTGGGCTTCGTTGATGAAGTTCTGGCGTTCGGAGAGCCGCTGCTGGAACGTGGCGTTCTTCTGCTGAAACTCCGCCGCGACGGTCTTCTTGCCGTTTTCACTCAGCATCGGATCCTGGCCGCGCTTATCGATGCCTTGGAGCTCGGTCTGGAGCTGCATGAGGGCCTTCTCACGTTCGCCAATCGCGGCCCGGGCGGCGTCGCGCGATTTCGCGAGTTCGGCCTGAAGCTCGACGGCCTTGGCGTATTTGACGAAGACTTCCTGTGGGTCGACGAGCCCGACGTTAGGCGCGGCGGCGTAGACGGATGCGGAAGCAAGGAGGAGGGCGAAGAAGGACTTCATGGGCGGATTCAGGTTTAAGAAGCGGTTAGGAGGGGGGATGGCAATCAAAAGACCGTGCCGAAGCTGAAGTTGAACTTCATACCACCGTCATTGATGTCGACGCCGCCCGGAGTCTTGGTCGTCTGCAGCGGGAAGCCGAAGTCGAGTCGCATGACCGCGCCGCCGAGGAGGATGCGCATGCCTAGGCCGTAGTCGGAATTCGCCTGGGCGACGCTGAAGTCCGTCTCGGACTTGTTGACCAGGCCGTAGTCGTAGAAAGCGGCGAAGCGGAGATTATCGGCGGCCTTGATGGTGTATTCAGCGCTGAAGAATCCGTAGGTCATGCCGCCCATCGGCTGATTGCCATGGGTGGTATCGTACGTGTCGTAGGCGCCGACATCGTTGTAACCGAAGCCGCGCATGTCGTAGGCCCCGCCGAGGTAGAAGCGCTCGTAGAACGGAAGGTAGCCGCCCGTACCGGTGAGGAGGCCGACGCGACCGATGACGCCGATCGTCTGTTCGGCGGTAGGCGAGACAAGGAACCAGCGGCCCGCACGAAGCTCGGACTTCAGGTATTTGATATCACCGCCGAAACCGTTGCCGGCGAGTTCTTCGGTCAGCGAGATGCGGGAGCCCTTGGTCGGGAAGTTGTATTCGTCGCGAGTGTCGTAGGTGAGCGAAACCGAGATCGACGAGATGACGCGCGCGCCGGCATTGCCTTCGGTGACCACGTCGACCGGGGCATCGGCCGTGACGTTATCGACGGACATGCGGCGGAGATTATAGCCGATACGGCCTTCGATGTTGCTGAACACGCGGCGGCGAGCGTAGAAACTCACGCCTTCGGAAAGCACCGAGTAGTTGGCCGAAGCGTAGCCGGCGTAGCGGCGCTCGATGGAATAGCCTACGGCGAGGTCGCGCTCCCAGAGAGCCGGCTCTTCGAAGGAGTGCTCGAAGGAATTCGTCAGGCTGCCGACGGAGAGACGGACGCGGAACTTCTGGCCGTCACCGCGATACCAGCCCTCGGAGTTCGATAAGTCGAAGTTGGATTCGGCGTACTCGACGAAGCCGACGAGGCCTTCGACCGTGCTGTAACCTGCGCCGAAGCTGACCTGTCCGGTGGGGCCTTCCTTGACCGTGACGCGCAGATCGCTTTGGCCTGGAATCGGGGTCGGGATCGGCGTCACGCGCACTTCCTCGAAGAACTGCGTATTGCGGAGACGCGCTTCGGAGACGCGGGTACGAGCAAGGTCGAAGACCTCGCCGGGCCCGAGCGCGAGCTCGCGAGCAATGACGGTAGAGCGGGTCTTGGTGTTGCCTTGGATCTCGACCGAGCGGACCGTGTGACGCTGGCCTTCCTCGATCTGGAACTTCACGTCGATGGCGCCGGTCGCGAGATTGGGTTTACGGACGACCTGCACGGAGCTGTTGATGTAGCCCATCTGGCCGTAGTATTCGCGCAACTTCTCGGAGGCGGCTTCGATTGCCGGGGCCGCAAAGGCTTCGCCGCTGGCGATCTTGTCGAACTCGGCGGGGTGGGCGCCACGACGGAGAGAAGGCTCCGAGACCACCTTGCGAAGCGCGTCGGTGGAGTAGACCGGATCGGCGGAACCAAGCCGATTACCGTCAAAGGCGATCTCACCAATGGTGTACTTGCGACCTTCCTTGATCTTGAAGACGACGTCGATCCAGCCGGCATCATCCTTCACATCCTTGACCTCGCAGACCTTCTCCGGGTCGGCGTCTTCGACTTCGACATCAAGATAGCCCTTCGCGCGGTAGTATTCGCGGAGCTTCTTGCAGTCGGCGCGATACTGCTCGGGGTCGAGACGGCCGCCGCCGACGAGCCAGGACCACTTATACCAGCGATATTCGCTGGTCTTGAGATCGGCCGCGGACCAGAGGTCGTAGCGATCGAAAGAGGCGGCTCCTTCGAAGCGGAAATTATCTACCTTCAGTTCGAGGCCTTCATCGACGACGACCGCGACGATCTTGCCGCCGACGCCGTCGCGCAGCTGGGAGGTGACGCGGGCGAATGGGCGCTTCTTGCGGAGTTCGTTCTGGAGCTTGACCTCGGAGCGGCGCAGCTGGGCCATGTCGAGAGGTTCACCGATCTTCACGTCCTCGATGACGCTGCCGCCGAACCAGCCAGCCTTACCGACGAGTCCGTCGCCGCCGACGTATTCGATGTCCTTGAGGATCGGCCGAGGCTCGACCGTCACGATGATATCCACCTCGCCGGTCGTCGGGTCGAGGGTGGGCTCGACCTGGGCTTGGTTAAAGCGACCGGTGGCGTAAAGGGAGCGGACCGTATTGGCGACGGCGTCCTTGGAGAACGGCTGGCCTTTGCGTAGGGCGACGAAGCCGAGGACAAACTGTTCGGAGACGGTCGTGCCGTCCGTCTTGATCCGGATGGAGCGGACGAGCGGCTCCTTCGTCGCAGGGGCGGTCTGGGCCGAGCCGACGAGCGGCGACAGGGCGAGGGCGAAGCAGGCAGCGCGAAGCCAGCTGCGGCGGAAGGAGGGGTTATTCATTATTTCGATAATCTTTGGCCGGATTTTCGAAGCGTGTCAGCCCCGGATTAAAGAGCAAGTTGATGTCGGAGGTGGGTCCGTTACGATTCTTGGCTACAATCAGCTGGCGGGAGTAGCAACCGTCCTGCCCTGCCTGCTCGGCTTCAGCCTCGGCGGCCTTACCCTGGCTGGCGGGGGGCTTGGAGATAAGCATGACGATATCGGCGTCCTGCTCGATGGACCCGGACTCGCGAAGGTCGGACATGCGGGGCTGGCGGGCCTCGTCCTCGGACTTACGGTTCAGCTGGGCCAGGGCGATGATGGGGATCTTGAACTCCTTAGCCATGGCCTTGATGCTACGGGAGACCTCGGCGATCTGCTGTTCGCGGGGCAGGCCCGAGTCCAGGCCGTTGATGAGCTGGATGTAGTCGATGACCACCATGTCCAGGGGGGTGCGGGCATGGACGCGGCGGCACTTGGCGCGGATCTCCAAGATATTCTGGCCGCCGTTATCGTCGACCACGAGGGGCAGACCTTTATACTCGTTGGCGGCCTGGACGAGGTCGACCTGCATGCGTTCATCCGGATGGGCGGTCCGGAGCTTCTGCATGTTCACGCGGGCGCGCGAGCAGAGCAGACGCAGGGCAAGCTCGCGGGCCGGCATTTCGAGGGAGAAGAGCAGCACGTTGGACGGCTTGCGGGCCTCGTTAGGCTTGGGGAAGAGCGCGGCTTCGATGAAGTTGAGCGCGATGGAAGTCTTGCCCATGCCGGGACGGGCGGCGACGACGATCATTTGACCCGGCTGGAAACCGAAGGTCATCGCATCGAGATCAGGGAAACCGGTGGGCACGCCCTGCACCGAGTTGCGGTCGCGGATGATGCGCTGGACGAGCTCCATCGCCTCGGCGATAGGTCCGTCGATCGTCTGGGCGGATTCAGAGATACGGTCCTCGCTGATCCGGAAGAAGGACTGCTCGACCTCCTCGAGGAGGCGCTCGATGCCTTCCGCGTGCGTGTGCGCCTTCTCGACCGTCGTGACGGCGGTCGAGATGAGCTGTCGGAGGAAATGTTTCTCGCGGATGATCGCGAGCCAATGAGGCGCGTGCGCGCTCGACGAGATCAGACCGGTCAGCTCGTTGACGTAGGTCGCCCCGCCGGCCGACTCCAACTTGCCTTCGCGACGGAGCTGCTCGGTGAGCGTGATCTCGTCGATGCCCGTGCTCGCCTGATTCAACTGGACGGCAACGGCGTAGATATCTTGGTGCTTCGGATCGAAGAAGTAGTCGGACGTGACGCGCTGCTCGAGGCAGCGCTGCAGCGTATCGCCGCCGTCGATCACGATGCTGGCAATCAGGCCGCGCTCGGCGTCGAGGTTGTGGGGCGGCACGCGGTCGCCGTAATTGGGAGCGGCTTCGCGGCGCTGGCGCTGGGATCGTTCGGCCATGGGAAGACGGGAGTGTGCGGAGGGCGGGAACGGAGGACAGCGCCAAACCGCGCGAGCCGTTCACGCCTTGTTCGCATCCTATTCACAGGGGCGGGAAGCCCCTAAAAAGAAAAAGGCGCGAAGTTCGCACTTCGCGCCTTTCTGGGAAGCCGGTCCGATTACTCGGACTTGGCAGGCTTGTCCTTGCGGGGCTTGCGGGCCTTCTTGTCGTCGCGGAACACGCGCTCTTCGGGCTCGGGGGCGTCTTCGGCGGCGACTTCGATCGGGTTCTCGGAGACGACTTCGAACTCCTGCTCGACCATGACAGTGCCATGGAGGCGGATGCTCGTGGTGTGCTTGCCGAGAAGCTTGACGGGGCCCTGGCCGAGGTGGATGCGCTTGCGCTCGATCTCGATACCATGCTCGGCGAGCTTGGCGGAGATTTCAGCGGTGCTGATTGCGCCGAACATCTTGCCTCCTTCACCGGTTTTGACGGCGAAGACGAGCTTGATGGCGGCCAGCTTGGCGGCGGTGCCGTTAGCGGCTTCGAGGTCGCGCGATTCACGGACTTCGCGGGCCTTCTTGAGGGCCTCGACGTACTTCGTGTTCGAGCGATTGACTGGGAGCGCGATACCCTGCGGAAGCAGGAAATTGCGTGCGAAGCCCGCGCGGACGCGGACTTGCTCGCCTTCGGCGCCTAGGCCGTCGACGGGCTTGATGAGGAGAACTTCGGTGAATGCCATGGTCTTTCTTGGGTTATAAGGTTGGTGAGGAAATGTTTAGAACGGGACGTCGTCGCCGCCGCCCTGGTCGCCGGACGGAGCCGGGGTGTCGTTGCCACCGCGGGCACGAGGAGCGGAACCGCCCTCTTCGCCACCCTGGGCCTTGCCGCCGATAAAGGTAAAGTTCTCAAGGACAACGCCGAGGCGCGAACGCTTCTCGCCGGTCTTCTTGTCTTCCCACTGGTCGAGCTTGAGGCGGCCTTCAACGAGGATGCCAGAGCCCTTGCCGCAATACTTGGCGATGATCTCGGCCTGCTTGCCGTAGCTCTCGATGTCGACGTAGGTGACTTCTTCGCGCTTCTCGCCTTCCTTGGTGGAGTAGGAGCGGTTGACGGCGAGGGAGAACTTCGTGAGGGCCTGGCCGGACGGGAGGGCGCGGGCCTCGGGGTCGCGGGTCATATTGCCCACGAGAACCACGCGATTATAGGAAGAGGCCACGGCGAAGCGAGTTCGGGGATTACTTGGTCACCTGCACGAGCAGGCGGTTGATGGTGCGGTCGAGGCGCAGCTTCTCGCGGAAAGTGGTGGGCGCGGTGACCGGACCTTCGAAGTGGAACTGGACGTAGAGGCCGGAGGGGAACTTACGGTCGACGACGCGAGAGAACTCCTTCTGGCCGAGGTTTTCGACTTCATTGACCTTACAGTCGACGGACTTCAGGACTTCCTTCAGCTTGTCGATGACAGTCTCGGGCGCATCGGTCGAGCCGCGGAGGTCGAGGATGAGGCTGGCGCGATATTCGCGGCGGATCGTGGCGGTGGTCATGGTGATGGTGATTTTCTGTTGGTGAGGTTTTGGGCGGCCGGGAGGCCTTGAGAAAGGAGGGTTTCGAGGTTCTTAATGAAGTCGGGGATGCGCTGGGTCAGGTTCTTGAGGTCGGCGTCGGGGAAACGTCCAAGGACGTGGTCGGCGAGGTCTTGGCCGGGGTGCTGCTTTGGTCCGATGCCCAGACGGGCGCGGACGAATTGTTCGCCGAGATGGCGGATGCAGCTGGCGACGCCGTTGTGGCCGGCGGCGGAACCTCCCAGGGAGAGGCGGAGCTGACCGGGCTCGAACGCGATATCATCATGGAGAACGACGAGCTCGGGGAGCTCGATCCGGTGGAACCGGAGGAAGGCCGCCAGAGGCGACCCGCTGTCGTTCATGAAGGTGAGCGGCTTGATCAGGTGGACGGAGGAACCTCCGAGCGTGACCTTCGCGACCGAGGCCGAAAAACGGCTCTCTTCCTTCCAGACCGCGCCAGCCTGAGAGGCGAGCGCGTCGATGACGATCCACCCCGCGTTGTGGCGCGTGGCGGAATATTCTCGGCCCGGATTGCCGAGGGCGGCGATGACCGAGAATGGCATTTGACTTCAAAGAACAGGTACCGGGGACGCCCGGCGCGGAAATTACTTCTTGGCAGCCGGAGCAGCGGCGGCCGGAGCGGCACCAGCAGCCGGAGCAGCGCCAGCGGCCGGAGCGGCGGCACCATCGGCACCAGGAGCGGCGGCGGCACCAGCGACGGGAACCGCTTCGGCGGCGGCTTCTTCTTCGGCCATCTCGGAGCAGACGATGACGACGCGCTTGGGGTCGCCCGGGAAAGTGATGCCGGCAGGGGCCTTGACTTCGCCGACGTGGATGGACTCGTTGACCTTGAGTTCGGTGACGTCGATTTCGATGAACTCAGGGAGATCCTTCGGGAGACAGCGGACGTTGATGGTCTGGGAGACGATGGCGAGCGTGCCGCCGTCGGTCTTGACGCCATGGGCTTCGCCGACGGCGCGAACCGGGATGGCGGCGGTCATCGGGGAATTCGGGTCGATCTCCATGATATCGATATGGAGGAACTTCTGGGTGATCGGGTGACGCTGGAACTCCTTGATCAGGGAAAGGAACTTCTTGCCGTCGACGTCGAGGTCGATGAGCGAGGCAGCGTTGCCCTTGGCGCGCATGAGGTCGCGGAAGGCTTCCTGGGCGACGGACACGCTCTGGTTGCCGGACTTACCGTAGATGATGGCGGGAATGGAGCCATCGGCACGGAGGCGGCGGGCGGGGCCGCGGCCATGGAGAGGGCGGCTGGTGACTTTAAGGGTGAGCTGCTTCATTTTGGTATAAGGGCTTTTGGTGCCTAGTAAGTCGCGGACCCGCGTTGTGCGGCCGTGCCTTGCCTAGGGAAAGGAGGGTCGAACCTGATAAACCCAGCCCCAGAAGCAAGCGGTAAATTAAAAGGGGGTATTCCTGATGGAAAACCCCCTCGAAATGGGCTTTTAGGCCTTCGGGCTTACTTGTAGGTGGCGAGGTAGGCGGCGATATCGGCCACATCCTGGGCGCTAAGACCGAGCTGCTGGCTCGAAAGCATCAGGGAGCGATCCATCTTAACCTGACGGCCGGTGACTTGGGACTTAGGGACGAGCTGGGTAAGCCCACCGGTGGAGGTAATCACCAGCGGGTCGCCGTTGGACAGGAGTCTGCCATCGATGGACCCAGAACCCTTGAGCTTAACCGTAGTGCCTTCGTAGCCCAGGGCGATGTCGGCCGAAGGATTGACGATGGAGCGAACTAGGGCTTCGCGGCTTTGGCGGGAAGCCCAGCCCTTGAGCTCGGGGCCATAGGCCGGCCCGTTGCCGTTCAGTTGGTGGCACATGATGCAGCTCTGGGCCAGGGCGGCGCCCTTGGCGACGTCACCGGTCTTGGCGAGCACGTCTTGCTCCGTGTAGGTCGGAGCAGGTGCCAGCGGCACTTCGATGGGGGTGACGACCACTTTGTCGGCATCGTAGACGCCGGCATTCTTCAGCTCCTTGCGGATATCGAAGGCGGCCCAAGAACCGGTCATACGCATCAACGCCCAGCCCTTGGCTTCGGAGGCGGAAGGCGAACCAGCGACGCTCAACTTGATCATCGCGAGGGCCGCTTCCTTGGTCTCCACGAACGAGAGAGACTCGACAGCAAGCGAGCGGGAGGCCTGCGAGACCTTAGTGGAAGCGGCACGGTCGAGGAACTCCTGCACCGCGGAAGCGGGGTGGAGCAACCAGGCGATGCGTTCGACTTCAGGGGACCAGGCTTCGGCGCCGTCCTTGGCGAGTTCGGACTTCACGGCAGACCAGACGGCGTCCTGCTTGTTGGTGGCGCCGATGCCGAAGGCGGCGATGGAGTTCTTGTCGGAGACGTCGAGGCGGCGGGCGAGCTCGATGAGAATCGGCACGGCCTTGTCGGCCGGCGCGGCGTGCAGCGATGTCGCGACGTCGCGGCGGACAGCGATATCGGCGTCCTTGGCGAGTTCGGCAGCGATGCCAATCGTGTCGTGGCCAGCGCGACGCAGCGACTGGAAGGCCAAGCGGCGGAGCGACGGATTCGGATCCTTGAGGAGTGCCTTGGTGCGCGTGACGCCTTCTTCGCCGAGGTGAGGCAGGAGCCAGACGCCGCGGGCGGCGACATAAGGATTAGCTTCGCGGAGAATCTCGGAGACGACCGGGAGGGACTTGGCGCCGAAACCCTTAAGCGCGTTGAAGCCGAGATGACGGACGTTGACGGCAGGATTACGCAGCACGGCGGCGGCGCCTTCGGGCGTGGAGACATCGATCTTCGGGATGACGGACTTGAAGCCTTTCGGAGCGATGCGGTAGATCGCGCCCGTGCAGGTGTCGTCGAGGGTCTGGTGACCGCCGACCCGAGGATCATACCAGTCGGCGACATAGAGGGCGCCATCGGGACCGACGGCGACATCGGACGGGCGGAAGAGGATGCGCTCGTTCGGTTTGGAGGCTTCCTCGATAGAGATCCGCTTGAAGTCGGTACCGGCGAATTCCTCGGCAGGATTGGAAGTAATCAGATTCCGACGCGTAGATTGATTGAGGGCGTAGGAGCCCTTCTGCGCGACGAGTTTATAAGCGAGGACCGTGTTGCGGGATGGTTCGCAGTTCAGGAGCGTGCCCTCCCAAGCGGCGCCGAGAGCACCGTTTTCGTAGACCGCGACGCCCGTAGGGGAACCGCCGCCGTAGACGTCGCCGACATCCATCGTATCGGGATCGTCCTGACGCCAGTGAGCCCGTGGCATCGACTGGCCGAGGCGCATGACCGAACGATAGCCGGCGCCGGCTGGCGTGGTGTATCCAGACGTGCCGTATTCGAGCACGAAAGAGGTGCGGCAGCTCTGCTGGTCGTCGTTATCGCCCTGGAAGAGGTCGCCGAGGGAGGAAGGCACGCTCTCGTAGCTATTACGGTAGCCGTTGCCGATGATTTCGAGGCCGGTGCCGTCGGCGTTCAGGCGGCCCGAAAAGCCAGAAGACCAAACGAAGCCATCGTCGCTCTTGGTGCCGATGTTGGCCTTGGCGTCGAAGGGCCACTTGCCGCCGCGTTCGTCAACGTAGCCGCTGGTGACGCGGAAGGTCTTGCCGGACTTGTCGGTGACAACCGCGCCGCAGTTGCCGGAGTTGATGTAGAGTTTGCCGTCGGGGCCCGCGACCACGGCATGGAGCGAGTGGTCATGATCCTGGCCACCGAAGCCGGTGAGGAAAGTCTCCTGCTTATCGACGGCGGCGTCGAACTTGCCGTCGCGATTCACGTCGGTGTACTTCGTAATCGTCGGGGCGTGCGAGACGTAGACGACGTTGTCGATGACGGCGATGCCGAGAGGAGAGGTCCACTCGGGGTTCTGGACGAAGGTCTGGACGGAGTCGGCGAAGCCCTTGCCCTGGGTGTCGCTCAGCACGATCACGCGATCGCCTTCGGGGCGACGCTTGCCGCCTTTGTTATAAGTGCGGTAGTTGACGCCTTCATTGACCCAGAGTCGGCCTTGGGCGTCGAAGTCGATGTTCGTCGGATTGGCGAGCATCGGCGAACGAGCCCAGAGGGTCACCTCGAGGCCTTCGGGAAGTTGGAAGAGGGACGCCGGGAGTGCGCCGCCCTCGGAAGGCTTGTAGGGTTCCGGCGGAGCCTTGTCGGTCGGGGCGGACTTGGGCGCAGCAACCAGGGAGGCCGCGGCAAACAGGAAGAAGACGGAGCGGGGCATAACGGGGAGACTGTTTCTACATCCCGAAAGACCGCAAGTTCCAGCCTATCTTTTGAGAATCCCCCCCTCCCTGCCGCTTCAAGCCCACCACTCCTTAAGCGTGGCGAAGTCCTTGCGGGTGGCCTCCATGGCGGCCTTAAGGGCGCCCTGGTCGGTGACCTTACCCTTCAGGTATTCGACATGGAGGCAGACCGGACCCGTGTAGCCAGTTTTTCGCAGCTGCACCACGGAGTCCTTCCCCACCCTGCCTTCGGCCAGCGGGCAACCTTCGGCCAGCTTACCCTGCCAGTTGAAGTTCTTGAAATAGACCATCGAGATATGGTCGCGGGCCAAGGCTAGTTCATTCGGCCAAGACAAGCCGCCTTCGACCGTCGCATGAAAGAAGTCGAAATTCCAGGAGAGTTCATCGGCCCGGTAGTCCTTCATCAGCATCGCCATGTCCCAGACGCCGGCACCGACATATTTCGCGCCGGAATGATTCTGATAGCCGGGCAGGATGCGGAGCTCACGGCTGAGCGAGACGAGGTCGCGCAGCTGAGGCTTAATCGCGTCGAGCTGATCCCAGTGCGACTTGCCGGTCACATAGCCATACCACTTCATGCGATAGCTCGGGATACCGAGCGCCCCCGCGGTACGAAGGACCTTCTCTGTCCGGTCGTCCGCGTTGACCGCGTTGAGGTCCGTCGTCATCAGCGTGATTTTCACGCCGCACTTCTTGAAAGCCTCGACGAGTTTCGGCAGGTCTTCTTCGACGCGAGCTGGCTCGACATGCCCGCCCTTACGCACCGGAGCTTCGACGCCCTTGAAGCCGAGTTCGGCGACGGTCTCGGCGAGCTGGTCGTAAGGAAGGCCGACGAGGTGTTTCGTAAAGAGGCTGAATTCAGGGGCTTTCGTCGATGGGGCAGCCGCAAGCACTGGGCGGAGCATTGCTCCCGCCATCAGCGAACCGGAAAGACCCAGCATCGAGCGGCGGGAAAGCATTGGCTTACTTCTTGACGATGCGCTTAACCTGACCGGCAAGCGAAGCGACGAGCACATCGCCGTTGCTCGGATCATAACCGAAGCCGGAGATGCTGAAGTCCTTGGCCACCTGCCGGGACTCCCACTTGCTGCCTTCTTCGCGCAGGGCGAAGATGCGGCCAGAGGCGAAGTCGGCGAAGATATAGGAATCAGCGATATCCGGGACGCGGTCGCCGCGATACATGACGCCGCCGGTCACCGAGTTGCCGAGCTTGCGATCATACTCATGGATCGGGCCCTTGTAAGCCGAAGCCGGAGCGCGTGCCGGCATGGCCTTCTTGCCAGAAGCGTCCTTCTGGACGAAGATGTGATTGGCCTCGACGTCGTGCCAGCCGTAGTCGCCGCCGGAGACCAGGATGTCGATCTCCTCGTAGAGGTTCTGGCCGACGTCCCCCGCGAAGCAGGCGCCGGTCTTGGGGTCGAAGGAGAAGCGCCAGGCGTTACGCAGGCCGGTGGCCCAGGTCTCGGTCCGGACAGACCCAGCCTCGAGGGGGCGGCCACGGTGGGAGGTGGCCGCCAGGAAGGGGTTGTCGGCCGGGATGGAGTAGAGGGCTACGCCCTTGGAATCGGTGATGACCGAGGGGTGGGGGTTAGGGGCGGGGTTGCCGGCCTTCTTGTCGACATCGATTCGGAAGACCGCGGCGTGGAAGCCCTTATTGATATAACCCGCGTTGTCGAAGGCATCACCACCCGCGCCGCCGTCGCCACAACTGATATAGAGATAGCCGTCGGGGCCGAAGTGCAGGTCGCCCCCATTATGGTTACCAGCGGGGTCGAGCTGGGTGATCAGGGGCTGCTCGGAGTCCCCATCGATGGCAAAAGGTGCCAGGCTGGACACCTTGAAACGGGAAACCCGCTGGTAAAGCTTACCATCAATCCTAAGGCTATAATAGACAAAGACTTGCTTTGTTTCCGTCACGCGCGGATGGACCGCGAAACCGAGTAAACCGCACTCCCCGGCGGCATCAAACTTGCCGTCTTTCGGGTTAATTTGAAACACTTGCGTCTTGGTCTGCTTGCTGGCCCCCAGGCCGGAGACCATCTGAACTTTACCACCGAAGTAGGCGCTAGCCTTCTTCTTCTTGTCGGTGGACTTGGCGTCGTCAGCGGAAGGAGCGGGGTCGCCCTTCTCGATAATGAAGACGACATCCTTACTACCCGGCATCGGGGCGATCGCGACTGGGAGGCTGAAGTTCATCTCCGGGAAGGCAGGCTCCAGAGAGACGAGGGCGTCCTCCGCAGATGCG
>CALEEU010000300.1 GCA_937875975.1 uncultured Opitutia bacterium
GCGCGCTATGCGGACGTCTTCGGACTCGTGGCCGACTATTACGCCGAGCGCACCGCGGAAGACCGCGAACGGTTCTTCTGGCGTAATTCTCTCGAAGCTTACCGCTGGGTCTCCCGCGAAGCCTGAGCCCCGAGGGTGGGACGTGATTGCCATCACGTCCGTTCGCCGACGGACAATCGGCGTCATCGCACCAAGCTAAGGCCCGACGAATTCCCTCCTACGGTCTCGAACGGCGGCGATGGCAATCACCGCCCTACCCAATTCATCCCCCGCCACCCGGGGCTGCCACCCGCCACCCGAAATGTTTTCCTACCCCTATCCCTACCCCAACCCCATAACTCACCTTTGCACTTTTGCACGCGGCTTCGCCGCATTTGCACTTTTGCACATTCTGTGTCCCCTCGCGGCTCCGCCGCGCTCAAAAGCGCCAGCGCGAACCGAGGCTGATCAGGAGTCCCGGGGCGAGGTCGTATTCGCTTTCGACGCCACCGACTTCGCGACGGGCCTGGGCGCGGAAGGCCCAGCCGAGAGTGAGCTCGTCGGTGCGGCCATCGGCGTTACGACGCAGGCCGAAGAGGGCCGCGACGCGTTCGCTCTCATAATCCTGACGCTGGCCCGCGAAATCGGCGAGGCGCGCTTCTTCCTGCTGGTAAGCGAGGGTCAGCGAGGCGCGCCAAGCTTCGTCGAGCTTGCGCTCGAGGACGAGAGACTTGCGGCCGGTGCCTAGCGACCAATCCGGGGCGAACTGCCAGCGGAAGGTCGGGACGACCAAGACCATCGGCGAACGGACCGCGCGGGTCTCGGCGAGGAAAAGATAACCCAGCGTGAAGGTCTCCGAGCGACGCCAGTCCGCGCCGTAGAGCGCCTGGACGGTGAGAGCGTTGCCCAGCGAGACGCCTTCCGCGGCATCGCCGTTGACCTGCAGGACCGCGTAACGCGAACGACCAGCTTCAGTGGAGGCGTAGCCGCTCAGGTTGAGCGACGCGCCACGGACCAGATCAAAGCTAACCGGAGCGGCGGTCCAATCATGTCGGGTCTGCGCGTAGCGGAAGCCCCAATCGTACTGCCAGGAGCCCGACTTCAGCAGCGGGAAATTACCCGTCACTTCGAAACCCGTCGCGCTATCCTCGGCCTTACCGCTACCGGAAGCCGAAGCGGATGTGAATCGGACGCCCACGCCTTCAAAACCAGGACGAGGGCGAGGTGCTTCGGCGAAGACGGCAGCAGCGAACAGGAGGGGCAGAAGACGGGAGATCATGCCCTGCATCATCCTGATTCCTGGGGTATGTCAAATGAGGTCGGCGAGCGGATGGAATCGTTGCATGAAGTGGCGTTTCGGGTCTCAGGTCTCGGCCGCCAGGTGCCAGGTTCAGGTGTTCAGCATCAGGTCCGGGTTCGGGATAATTCCCGCACCTGCACCCGAACCCGAAAACCTGAACCGGATACCCGACCGCTGGGACCCGGGACCTGAAAATGTATCTCCCCGTCATCCGGTCTCCGGTTTCCCTTTGAGTTAATCCCGCCCCGCCACCCGAAACGCCTGCCTCCACCTTTGCACTTTTGCACGCGGCTTCGCCGCATTTGCACCTTTGCACCTTCAGTGAACGCCTCCGCCTTGCCCCCGTGTCACCTTGCCCACGTGCCCCCGCGAAAGCTAAGCTTTCGCTGCCTCGTCCGCCGGATTCGGCTCCACGATCACCACGCGGCAGTTCCAATCGAGGGCGACGAGGGCGCTCTGCAACGCGGCGAGCGTGGCGTAATCCGGCGCCGTCGCGGCCACGTAGGTGTCGTTGCCCGGGCAGGCGCCGTCATAGAAGTCGATGCTGCCGACATCGGCGTAGTCGCCGGCATCGACCTTGTCGCTGCTGGCTTCCAGCTTGGAGAAGAGACCCTGCAGATAGGGTACCGCCTTCGCACCCGGGCAGCTGCGACGATACCAGTCGAACTCGTGCTCCTCCTGGCGGCTTTCCCGGCTGGACCCGTTTTCACTTTCCCATTCTTCGCGGGCCGCTTCGACGCGTTCCTCGAATTCGTCGTCGGATTCGTCCTCGTCCTGCTCGAATTCACTGGAGTCGAATTCGTCTTCATCGTCGTCCTCGAGGTCCGGCACCTCGTCGTAGATCGTGCCGTTAAGGCAGAGCTCGAAATAGCCCTCCGAGTCGTTCCAGAAGGCACGGATCTGGTCGCCCTTGGCGCTGACCTTCTCGCCAGGCAGGGCCGGCAGGAGCTTCCCGGCCGAGGCGGCCTTGGTCTCATCGACCAGCTTGAACCAGTCGGGCGTGAACAGGGCGATGCCGCCCAGCGTGAGGGTTTTCAGGAATTCGCGTCGGTCGTAACTCATAGTCCACTCATTCTACTATACCTATACATTCTGTCTAGGGGGTCGGTTGTCATAGAGTGGCATACGGAGGCCTAGGTATTAGCGGTTAGCGGTTAGCGGTTGGGAACACCTGTTGGAAGCGCCGAGGGCTGAATCGATTAAGCCCGCCACCTGCTACCCGGGGCTGCCACCCGAGACGGCTGCCACCCTTTACCGACGCCCCCTCGCGTCCATTGGACACGGGTGATACAATGGAGGGGACACGCCCGACATGATGATGCACACTTTCAATTACGAAGGATATGAGTTCCGGGATGCCCCCGCGGCCCAGGTCTTGCCCGATCTCAAGGCAACC
>CALEEU010000301.1 GCA_937875975.1 uncultured Opitutia bacterium
CCGAGGCGGATCTCGCCCGCATTGGCAGCGGTGAAGATGGGCGGCTCGGGGTAGATGATTTCGATGCCGCTGGCGGCCCGCCCCGCGTTGATTTTCTGCAGGCCGATGAAATCGATAATCACGGGATTGGCGCTGCTGAGGAGTGTCTTCTCGGAACGGCTCCAACTCGCGTCAAAGTTGGGGCCACCGAGCACCTGGTAGCGTTCGAGCGAAAGGATGGTGAGCACGTTACGCTTGGCGAGCTTCGGGATGGCGCAGACTTCGACCGCTGCCTTGGACGCATTGAACGGGTTATCGAGGAAACGCTCGGAGTTCGCCATGTTGCCGAGGGAGGCTGATGCCATCGCGCCGTGCACGCCGAGTGATTTGCTGTCGGTGAGCACAGGTAGGTTGATCCAGAAATCGACTTCATCGACCAGCGTCCTTGGTAGAACGCTCACGCGCGCATCTCCCCACGCCACATCTTGGGTGCCCGGACGAGGCAGGACCTGGTTCTCGTAGCGGAGTTGGCTTTCCTTGGCCCAATCTGTCGCGTAAGCATCCCAGGCGACGACCGGGAATCCTTCGAAGGTCTGGCTCTGCGTGGAAAGGGCCGGCAGGAAGCCCGCTTCGCGGAGGCTGTTAGCCTTGGCGTCGCAGATCGTGATGGCTTTCTGGGCGAAGCCGCGCCGCATGAGGGCGGCGGTAATCGCACGGACCAGGGGCTTAGGGGTAGCCAGGCCCGCACCGCTCTCGGATGAGAGCTTAAGGCCACAACGGCGCAGCTCGGCTGGGCGCAGGCCGACGCCGGTACGGTTCTCGAATTCGCCAAGGGTGCGCTCGACCGCGACGGCGTAATCCTTGTCGCCGAATCCGCCGAGCTTCTGCTCGATGAGAAGCAGCTTGGGGTCGGAGGCCGCCTGGGCGCCGGCGAGACCTGACGTCAGGGCGATGATGGCGAGCATACGCATAAGCTTATCTTCCCCCGCGGACCATCCTTCGCAAGCCGCTGTTTTGTTTGCGCAGGTCGGCAAGTGCCCCATCTTGAGGCGCATGTCCGCCCCAGTCGCCACCACCCAGCGTCGCACCCTTGGGCTCATCTTCCTGACAGTATTCATGGATATCGTGGGCTTCAGCATCATCATCCCGCTGTTTCCCCATTTGCTCGACCACTATATCCGGACCGAGGGCTCCGCTGGCACGCTGATTGGGGCGCTTAATTCCGCCGCGGAGTGGATGGGGGGAGACACGGTCTTCAAGAAGACGGTCCTCTTCGGTGGTTTGCTGAGCACCCTGTATTCCTTGCTGCAGTTTATCTTCTCTCCGATCTGGGGCGCGCTATCTGACAGGGTGGGACGCCGTCGTATCTTGACCATCACCTTGGCAGGCAACGCGCTCTCCTATCTTCTCTGGATCTTCGCCGCCCAGTTCTGGGTCGTGGTCGTGACGCGTCTCATCTCGGGCATGTTGGCCGGTAACATCGCCGTCGCCAGCGCGGCGGCGGCGGACATCACCGACGAAAAAGAGCGCACGAAGGGGATGGCCGTGGTCGGCATCGCCATCGGCATGGGCTTCGTCTTTGGCCCTGTCATCGGCGGCCTCGCCTCGTCCATCCAGTTCGCCCAGGGGCCGGTTCTCGGTTCCTTTGGTCTTAATCCCTTCTCCGTTCCGGCTGCTATTGCTGCGTCACTTTGCGTGCTGAACTTCCTGCTGGTTGTGAAGTTCTTCCCGGAGACCTTGGCGCCAGAGCGACGGGCCGCGTCTGATGCCAAGCGTCCCTCCATCTTCGATCTCGCCACGGTGCGTTCTTCCGCCGTCCGCCGTACTTCATTCGCCAACCTCGTTTACCAGGTCGCCTTCACGGGCATGGAGAACACGATCGTATTCCTGACCTTCGCGCTGTTCGTCTACAGTCCGCGCGACAATGCGTGGCTCTTCCTTTTCAACGGAGCCTGCATGATCTTCGCCCAAGGCCTCGCCCGTCAGTTGGTCAAGCGGCTGGGGCAGCGTAAGGTCATCATGCTGGGGATGCTGATCGCCTCCGTCGCGTTCGTCTGCGTCGCTTTGATTCCGACGCCGGCCCCTGGCACGCCTTCCCCTGCCTGGTCCGAGACGACCTTCTATCTCGGCCTCGGCCTGATCTCCTTTGCGACGGGCCTGATCCTGCCGAGCGTGTCGGCCCTCGTCTCGCTCTACTCGGATGCTTCCGAGCAGGGCCGTAATCTCGGCATCCTGCGCTCGGCCGGCTCACTGGCGCGCGTCATCGGACCGGTCACCGCGGCGCTCTTATATTTTCACTTCGGTTCTCACTTCTGGGTCTACATCGGCGGCGCATTGCTGATGCTGCCCGCAATCTGGGTCGTCCGCGGTCTGCCTGACCCGGAATCCGAGCGGTTGAAGGCTTAACCCTTAGCCAAGGCTCGACCAAGGGCGTCGCCGGCCCGGATGACGTGCATCAGGGAGATGCCGCCACGGAATGCCCCGTGGAAATGAAGTCCGGGGTGAGCGGCTTCGGCTTGGGTGAGCGCCTCTTCGCGGCGCCGTTGGCCCGCGTCGTATTGAGGGATGGCCCGTTCCCAGCGCTGAATCCACTCCTTGCGCGGTGCGGCCTTGATGCCGAGCGTCGCAGCGAGTTCTTTGTCGACGATCGTGCCTAAGGCTTCATCGGACAAGGCGGCCAGGTCGGGTCGGCGGGCGCCGCCGATGAAACAGCAGAGCAGGGCGTGGCCTTCGGGGGCGCGGGCCGGCAGGACCGACGTGGGGAAGAGGCAGCCGAGGACATCGCGTTTCTCGGCCCCTGGTGTGAGGTAGCCGAAGCCGTCTAGTGGATGCGGGACATCGGCGAGGGCATAGCCACGGGCGACGACGGTCACGGCAGGTACGGAAGCGTTCTCCCAGTCGCGCAAGATGCGCGTCACGGATTCGTCGAAGGGCAGGGAGGCCCAGTGCCAATGGGGTGCGGTGACGACCAGGTGCTTAGCACCGGCGCCGTCCTCGATGCCTTCTGCGTTCCGCCAGGCGACGTTCCACCCCTTGGCGTCGCGGCGGATCTGCGTGGCGACGTTGCGGAGACGCAGATTTTCTTCTCCGATTGTCGCCGCCATCGCGTCAGCCATCTGCTGCATTCCTTGAGGAAATCCGACGACTTTACGCGTCACCTTGGGTGCGCGACGCAGGCCACGGAGCACTGAGCCATACTCCTGTTCGAGGGCGTGGATGCGCGGGAAGCAGTCAGCCATCACCAGCTTCGATGGGTCTCCCGCATGGACGCCATTGACCACCGGATCCATGAGCATCGCGGCGGCCTCGGGGCCGAAGCGACGGGAGGCGAATGCCTCGACGGTCTCGCCCGCTGGGCCGGCCTTCGTCCGGAAGGGTTCGGAGAGCAGGCGGAGTTTTCCGGACCAGCTCAGGAGGCTGGATGTGAGGATCGCGAGCGGATTACCGCCGAAGCCGTGGAGTTTGCCGTGGGCGTAGATGAAGCGCTTGGCTGCTCGCATGTCGGCGGTTTGCGTGGCCTCCGCCAACCCGTATGCCGCGAGCAAGGCCTCGTCGCCTTCGCCTTCGAGTTGAAGCGTGTTGGGCCCAGTCTCCACCACCCACCCGCCTTCGCGGACCGTCCGGATGGATCCGCCCACTCGGGCGGCTGGCTCGATGACTTTCACCTTGGCGCCGGCGCGGGTCATGGCGTGGGCGACGGCCAATCCGGCTGGTCCGGCTCCGAGTATGACTGCGTCGAGCACCATGGCCTCATTATCGAGGGCCAACGATAGGGTTGGCAACCCTGCGTCCTTGCGACTGTCTATTCACCCATGAGGGCCTTGCTGCTTCTGCTTCCAACCGTCTCGTGCCTGGCGGACACCGTCACGATGAAGGACGGCACTTTCCTGAAAGGACGCATCGAGCGCATCGCCTCCGGAGTGCTTGAGATGCGTGTGCCAGCGCTCGGCGAGTCCAGCGTGCAGCGCCTGCAGTTGGCGCTGGTCGAATCATTCGTCACAGAGGATGCCGTGCTGGTCAGTTCCGGCGGCGTGGTGTCACGCGGCCCAGCTAACGCCGCCGGCGGACGTGTGGCTTCACAAGGCGGGGTGGAGACGAGCCCGCTGGATGTCGCCTTGGAGCTATGGCGCGATCCGGCTCTGCGCCCCGCGGAGACCGCCGGGGATCGCCAATGGACCACGCAAGCCGACGTGGATATCTCAGGCCGGAACGGAGTCGTGATGGGGTCGGGCTTCAGTGCCGGCTTTTCCGCCAAGGGCGTGACCAAGGCCGACACGGTGATCGCCGGTGTACGGCTTTTGCGCGCCGAGTCGGGCGATTTGGATTCCGCTGATGACCTGCATGCCACGGTTTCCTATGAGACCAATCCTACGGACGTCGTCTTCTGGTACGCGCGTAGCGATACCGGTTATGATAATGCCCGCTTGATCGACTTCTTCTCCGTGAACGCGGCTGGTTGGGGCTTCCGCTTGCATACCGACGCCAAGGGTAAGCTCGACTTGCGGTTCGGTCTGGCGCACCGCTTCGAGCGGTATGCTTCGCCAAGCCAATCGTCCTTGTCGGCGCCTTCGGCGGATATCGGCCTGGTCTTCTCGCGCGAGCTCGGATGGGCGGTCTGGGATACCTCGCTTAATTTTGTACCCTCGTTCCTGATGACCGGTGACTTCTATGTTCGTCACGAGACGAGTTTCAACGTCCTGCGTAACGCTGGCCCGCTCTCTTTGCGAGTGGGGGTCGCCAACGACTTTAGGTCCAAACCCCTCCCCACCCAGGTGAAGACGGATACCGCGTATTTCCTGCGGACGACCTATGTGTGGAAGTGAGCAGGCTAGGTTTGTCTAAAAATAGACACATTTGCCCAAAAAAGCACAAAACCCCCTGTGAATGGTTCCCTATTGAACCGTGGCACAGTGGGTGCTTTGAAATTGTTGGTAATTAAACACCTTTTCCAATCCCCCAATCAATGAGCACCAACCCAGCCCGCCGCAACGCCATCGAGGCGATTGCTTCTCAGCCTCGCCTCCAGGGCAGCTTCGACTTCCGCAATGAGAAGATCGATCTGATCTACGGCCAGAATGTCTTCTCCCTCGATAAGATGGAGAAGCGCCTCCCGAAGGAAGTCTTCAAGTCCCTCAAGGCCAGCATCGAAGCCGGTATCAAGCTTGATGCCGCCGCGGCCGACGTCGTCGCCGCCGCCATCAAGGATTGGGCGCTCGAGTGTGGTGCTACGCACTACGCGCACGTTTTCTATCCGCTCACCGGCTTCACTGCCGAGAAGCACGACACTTTCTTCGAGCCTAACGGCAACGGCACCCTCGCCCAGTTCTCCGGCAAGGCGCTGATCCAGGCCGAGCCTGACGCCTCCTCCTTCCCGAATGGCGGCCTCCGCTCCACCTTCGAAGCCCGTGGTTACACCGCATGGGACGTCACCTCCCCGGCTTATATCTTCGACACCGAAAACGGTTCGACGCTTTGCATCCCGACGGCCTTCGTCTCTTGGAAGGGTGAAGCCCTCGACAAGAAGACCCCGCTCCTCCGCTCGATGGCTGCCGTCAACAAGGCCGCCACCCGCGTGCTCGCGCTCTTCGGTAAGAAGCACGGGTACATCTCCGCTTCGTGCGGCCCGGAGCAGGAGTACTTCCTGATCGACTCCCGCCTCTTCCATCTCCGTCCCGACCTTTACACCTGCGGTCGCTCCCTCTTCGGTGCCAAGCCGGCCAAGGGCCAGGAGTTCGAAGACCAGTACTTCGGCACCATCCCTGATCGCGTGCTCGCCTGCATGATGGAAACCGAACGCGAGTGCTTCAAGCTTGGTATCCCGATCAAGACCCGCCACAACGAAGTCGCTCCGGCCCAGTACGAAGTGGCTCCGATCTACGAATCCGCCAACGTCGCGCATGACCACCAGATGCTCACGATGACGCTGCTCCGCCGCGTCGCCACCAAGCACGGCTTCGTCTGCCTCCTCGCGGAGAAGCCTTTCGCAGGCGTCAACGGGTCCGGTAAGCACGTCAACTGGTCCATCGGTGGTGCCGGCGTCGGCAACCTCCTCGAGCCTGGCCACAACCCGCACGAGAACGCCCAGTTCCTCACCTTCTGCACCGCGGTGGTCCGTGCTGTCGACCTTCACCAAGGTCTGCTCCGTGCTTCCGTCGCTTCGGCCGGCAACGACCACCGTCTCGGCGCCAACGAAGCTCCTCCCGCCATCATCTCGATCTACCTAGGCGACATGCTCAACGAAGTCATCGAGCAGGTGAAGAAGAGCGGCTCCGCTTCGTCCTCCCGCAAGGGCGGCCACATGACCCTCGGCGTCGACACGCTGCCCGTCCTCCCGAAGGATGCTGGTGACCGTAACCGCACGAGCCCGTTCGCCTTCACCGGCAACAAGTTCGAGTTCCGCGCCGTGGGCTCCGCCTTCTCGGTCGCCGGTCCCCTGACCGTGCTCAACACGATCATGGCCGACTCGCTCGACAAGCTCGCCGACGAACTCGCGGCTGCGCTTAAGAAGAACTCCGACTTCAACTCCGCGCTCCAGAGCGTCCTCAAGGACATCCTCACCAAGCATGGACGGATCATCTTCAACGGCAACGGCTACTCCGAAGAGTGGCACAAGGAAGCCGCCAAGCGCGGCCTCAAGAACCTCCGCACGACCCCCGACGCTCTCCCCGAGATCGTCTCCAAGTCGTCGATCGAGGTCTTTGAACGCCAGGGCGTCCTCTCCAAGGCCGAGCTGGAGTCTCGCGAAGAGATCTACACGCACTCCTACGTGCTCGCGATCAACACCGAGTCGAAGCTTGTCTCCGAGATCGCCAAGACCCTGCTCCTGCCGGCGGCCCTTAAGTTCGCCGCTGACCTGACCCCGGTCGAGAAGACCAAGTCCGGTGGCGAGCTCCGCAAGGCAGTCGTCAGCCTGGCCGACGAACTGGCCGCCGCCATCGACGCGCTGGATGCCGCCCGCGATGTCAGCAAGTCCGACACTCACGCCCAGGCCAAGCATTCCTGCGACAAGGTCCTCCCGGCCATGCTCAAGGTTCGTTCCGCCGCCGACTCCCTCGAGGAGATTGTCGCTGACGAATACTGGCCGCTGCCGTCCTACCAGGAGTTGCTGTTCCTCCGCTAAGCCTCACCGGCTTTGCCGAGACCAAGGGCCGAACCTCCGGGTTCGGCCCTTTTTGTGCCCCGGACGGGTAGGGGACCCCGCCAAAGCAGAAGGCCCGTCGCAATGACGGGCCTTCGGGTGCTTGGGTCAGGACGGACGCTTAGGCGTTGTCCCACTTCTTGCGCAGGTAGGCGCCGAAGTTCTTGACCTTCTTCTTGCGACGACGGCGTTCGGCCGGCTTCTCGAAGCCTCGCTTGGCGCGGGCGTCCTTGATGATGCCCTCGCGGTCGATCTTCTTCTTGAGGCGGCGGAGAGCCTTGTCGACGGTCTCGCCTTTGCGAATCTTGATTTCTACGGACATGTGAGCGTTTGGAGGGTCGAAAGAACAAGGGGGGAGGCCTTTCGTCAACCCCGAATCCAAGGGTATTTAAAGCCGTGAATAAGTGGGCCTTCCGGAGGGCACTAGACGCTTGCGGCGGGGGTAGGGCAGGGCAATCGTGCGGTTCACCCCTCGATGTACCTCAAGGAAATCGTCGCCAACGGATTCAAAAGCTTCGCCGACCGGACCCGCATTGAGCTCCGTCCCGGGGTCACGGCCGTGGTCGGACCCAATGGCTGCGGCAAGTCCAACATCGTCGACGCCATCCGCTGGGTCCTGGGCGAACAGTCCGCCAAGTCCCTCCGCGCCCCGGCGATGCAGGACGTCATCTTCGCTGGCACCGACCGCCGTAAGCCCCTCCCGCAGTGCGAGGTCGAGCTGATCTTCGCCGATTGCGAAAAGGAACTGGGCACGGCCTTCGCCGAAGTCTCGGTCATGCGTCGCCTTCACCGCGAAGGCGCCAGCGACTATTTCATCAACGGCAAGCCGTCCCGCCTGAAGGACATTCAGCGTCTGTTCATGGACACCGGCATCGGCCGCATGTCCTACTCGTTCATGGTGCAGGGGCAGATCGACCAGATTCTCTCCGCCAATCCGGCGGAGCGTCGCTACCTTTTCGAAGAAGCCGCCGGCATCACGCGCTACAAGGCCCAACGTCGCGAAGCCCTTAACAAGCTCGGCGGCGTCGACACCAACCTCGCGCGCATCACCGACGTCGTCAGCGAAGTCGGCCGTCAGATCGCCACGCTCCGCCGTCAGGCCGCCAAGGCGCTCCGCTTCCGTCGCCTGCGTCACCGCTTCACGCACCTCGACCTTGCTTGGCATGCCAAGCAGTTCGGCGACCGTCGCGCTCAGGTCACCGCGCTCGAGACCGATGCCGCCGCCTGTCGCACCGAAGTCACCGCGCTGACCGACGGTCTCCGCGATCGCGAGGCTGCGCTGCTTCAGATGCGCGCCCGTCGCACCGAACTGGCCGAGCAGGTCCAGCTCGCCCAGCAGGCCCTTTTCGAACTGCGTACCGCCCGTGAGAACGCTGAGAACGAGGCCCGCACTTCCGACCTTCGCTCGGACGATCTTTCCTCCCGTCTCGGTGAAGTCCGCCGCGAAGCCCAGGAAACTGAGCTCTCGCTCGCCGAATACGAGATGCGTCTCCGCGGTAGCTCCGACGCCAAGTCGACCGCCGCCGGTTCCGTTTCGGCCACCGACGCCGCCTACCGCGAGAAGACCGCGCAGGTCGAAGAAGTCGCCCGCCAGGTCGTTGAGGCTGAAAACCTCCTCCGCCGTGCCCGCCAAGACATCCTGATCGCCGAAGGCGAGATGACCCGCGCCCGCGGCGACGTCACCAATCTCGAAGTCGATCTCCGCGGTTACCAGTCTCGGCACGTCGACCTCTCCGCTTCCCTCAGCCAGGCGAAGCAGGAGCGCGAAGCGCTCGAACGCCGCGTCACCGAGTGCGGCGCCGTCGTCACGACGCGCCACGGTGAACTCCAGACCGCCCGCACGGCCGAACAGGAAGCGACCGAGAAAGGTCGCGACCTGCTGAACGATTTCCGCGCGCTCCAGCAGACGATTTCCGAACAGGACCGCAAGGTCGCCAAGCTTTCCGCCCAGCTGGGTTTGCTCGAGCAGATGCAGTCCCGCCTCGAAGGCTTCTCCGAGGCCGCCAAGGCCGTCCTCCGCGGCGAATTCTCCGAAGAGCTCCGCACGGGTAAGGCTTCGGCCCTCGCTGACCTCGTCACGGTCGTCGACATCTCCGCCGCCGCCGCGCTCGAGAACATTCTCGGTGCCGCCTCCGAAGCCGTCGCGCTCGACTCCGCCGAATTCTTGCCAGGCATTGTCGCCAAGATGGGCGAACGCCAGCTGGGCCGCGCAGTTTTCCAGGTCGAAGCTCCACCCGCTTCCCGCTCCGGCTCCGCTGCTCCGGGCTGGCTCCGTCCCGCCACCTCCGCCGTGCAGGCGAAGTCGCCGGCCCACGCCCGCCTCGTCGCGAATCTTTTCGACGGATGCTACGTCTGCCCGTCCCTCGGCGATTTCATCAGCTGGTGGCGCGCTAACCCGGGCTTCGAATTCTTCCTCGTCGCAACGACCGATGGCGACCTCGTCGACCGTCGCGGCCTCGTCTATGCTGGCAAGCCCCGTAAGGCTGCTTCCAATGCAGGCTCGGGTGTCTTCTCCCGAGAAAGCGAGATTCGCTCCGTTCGCGCCAGCCTGGAGTCCGAGAACGATCAGCTGACGACTCTTAATGAGAAAGCCCTGGGTATCCAGTCTGCGATGGACGCCAACGAGCTCGACGTCTCGGCGGCTCGCGACGCCACGCAGTTCGCCGCGCAGGAACTTTCCGTCGCCCAGGCTGACGAGCGCTCCGCCCGCCAGACCCTTACCACCGCCGATGACCGTATCGGCCGCGAAGAGCGCCAGCTCGCCGAGATTGATAACTCGAAGTCCGAAGCCCTGCAGCGTCGCGATCGCGCCCAGGTCACTCTCACCGCCAAGGACACCCAGGTCGCCGAGCTCCGCGCGACAATCACTTCCGGTGAAGCTCAGCTCGAGTCTTCGCGCACCGAATCCGACCTTCGCCGCAACGCCTTGGGTGAAGCCCGCCTCGCGCACGCTGAACAGCGTCAGCGCCTCGAACTTGTCGGACGCGAACTAGCTGACCTTGAATCACGCCGGGCCGAAGCCGTCGCGCGCCTTAATTCGCGTCGTATCGAAGCCCAGCAGAACGAAAAGCTCATCGGCGAGCTCAAGACTCAGGCCGCCACCGCTCGGGAGACGTCCGCCCGTCTCGCTGGTGAGATCGAGACTTCCAACTCCGGACTCACCTCTCTGCGCGGTTCCCTCAATGAGACCGACGCGGCCGTCGAATCCGAAGACCGCGTGCTTTCCGTCGACCGTGATCGCTTGCGCGTCGCCGACACCCGACTCAAGGGCCTCGAAGTCTCGCTCGCCGAGCAATCTTCGCAGTGCGGCTTCATCGTAGAGAAGGTGCAGTCCGACCATCAGCTCGACGTCACCGAAGTCGACTGGCGCCTGCAGCTCTGGCTCTCGGATGGTGAACCTGAAGGCATCTCTAGCTTCGACGATCTCGAGGAGACCGATGAAGAAGGCTCTCGCCCAGCCCCGAAGGCCGTCGTCCGTCGCGGCGAACCGACCGACGCAGACCTCACTTCGATGGAGTCCGCCGATTGGCCACCCCTCGTCCGCGAGATCGCCGAACTCCGAGACCGCATGGCTGGTATGGGCTCTGTGAATCTTGTCGCGGTCGAGGAATACTCCTCCCTCCGCGACCGCCACGACTTCCTCACCAAGCAGAGTGATGACCTTTGGAAGGCTAAGGAAGAACTCACCAAGGCAATCGAGGAGCTCAACCAGACCTCGCTCAAGCTCTTCACCGACACCTTTGAACAGGTGCGTAAGAACTTCAAGTTTACCTTCGAACGCCTCTTCGTCGGCGGCACGGCCGATCTCACCATGGTCGAGGCCGAGGATCCGCTCGAAAGCGGTATCGAGATCATCGCCCAGCCCCCGGGCACCAAGCTGCGCGGTATCTCGCTGCTTTCCGGCGGCCAGCGGACCATGACTGCCGTCGCGTTGCTCTTCGCCATCTATATGGTGAAGCCCTCGCCGCTGTGCGTGCTCGACGAGCTCGACGCTCCGCTCGACGACGCCAACGTGAACCGCTTCACGGATATCATCCGCGAGTTCACCCGTTTCTCCCAGTTCCTGGTGATCACCCATAATAAGCGTACCGTCTCCGCGGCCGACGCTATCTTCGGGGCGACCATGCAGGAGAAGGGGGTTACGCGCCTGTTCTCGATGCGTTTCAATAAGGATCGCGATGAGGCCGAGCCGAACCAGCCGGGTGGCGGGTTCACCATGTCCCGCTGAGGTCGCTTGCTTTGGGTGGCCTGAGGGGTAGGATGAGGGAGTCATGCTTCGTCATCTCACCGCGCTTGTTCTCTTGCCGGCCATGGCCCTTGCCGCCGTATCTTTTGATACCGATGTCCGCCCGATTAACCGCACCGCCCCCGGCGCGAGCTACGCTGATATGCTGGCCCGCATTATGCCGGCGGTCGTCAGCATCCGCACCGCCGAAGTCATCCCTCAGTCCGTCTTGGATCGTTATCGGGGCCGCATCGATAAAGACAGTGTTTTGAAGGATGAGAAGACTGGCGAGACGCTCATGCCGACTGGCCTGGGTTCTGGCACGATCATCCATCCGGAGGGCTACGTCATCACCAACCGGCACGTCGTGCTGAAGTCCGACCGTTCCACCGTTTCCGACACCGTCATCGTGCAGCTGCAGGATCGCCGTGAATTCCGGGCCAAGGTGCTCGGCGTCGACGCCGGTAGCGACATCGCCGTGTTGAAGATCGAGGGTCGTAACCTGCCGTTCGCCAAGTTCGCTGATAGCGAGAAAGCCCGCGTCGGCGATGTCGTCTTCGCCATCGGCAATCCTCTCGACGCCGGCATCACCGTCACCTCCGGCATCGTCTCCGCGCTCGGTCGCTCCGGCAAGCAGGGTATGGGCATGGCTTTCGAGGATTTCATCCAGACCGATGCAGCGATCAATCCAGGCAATAGCGGCGGGCCTCTCATTGATTTCGAAGGCCGCCTGCTAGGCATGAATACCGCGATCAAATCTCGCACCGGTGGCAGCATCGGCCTCGGCTATTCCATTCCGGCTAATCTCATCGTTTCCGTCGCGACGGATCTCGCGAACGGCGGTAAGGTCGTGCGTGGCCTTATCGGAGTCCAAGGCGAAGACATCTCCCTCGCCGAGGCGACCAAGCTCAACCTTGGCAAAAATGGAGCGGTGCGCGTCTCGCTCATCAGTGACGGTTTGCCGGCGGCGAAGGCTGGCCTGAGGGTCGGCGACATCATCGTGGCCTTGGACGGAAAGCCTTTTGAGAATTGGAACGAGCTGCGACTGGCGATCTCCCGCCGGAAGCCGGGCGAGGTCTTGATGGTCAACTTCATCCGCGATGGCCGCGGCTCGTTGGCACGCGTGACGGTCGCCGAGCGAGCGCTTGATCGCTGAGCATGCGGGCGCTCTCGACATTCCGCAATCTGACCGGTGGTCGTATTCCGCCGCTGACCCGCACCGCGTTGCTTTCTGGGCTCGGACTTTTCCTGCTTACCTTGCTGGTCTTCAAGCCTGGTGCCGGCGGTAATGAGCCGGCCCAGCCTTTGGCCAACGGGGTCCGCTTGGTCGTAGCAGGCGACGCCCGGACGGAGAGCGTCGTCCTGCTGGACACCTCGGCCGTCTATTTTCCCTCTAGGCCAGCCTTGGGTGGGGTAGGGCGCTCCGAGGTCGGTCAGCCTGAGGATGCTCCCTTTGCCAAATTCCCCCCGGTCCTGCAATTTGACCCCGCGAGGGAACTCGGCCGGGAGTCTACCCTCCAAGTGCCTCGCCGGGAAACTCCCTCGCCGGCCAGAGCTGTTCCTCTGGCGGCGGCCGCCCCCTTCGCGACTTTCGGAACCCGAGCCTTTGCCGGGGAAGGGCTATCGGCGCGAGCTGCCTTTTTTGAGATTTATCCCGTGGGTGGGAGTAGTAAGCCGATTATTAGTGGGAAAATTACCCATTTTAATAATAAAAATGGAATAAAAGATGATTTAATCACAAAAAATGCCCCATTTAAGTCAGTTTATGAGGTCATTTTGAGCGTGGATTCCTTTGGTAAGGCCCCTCTTGGTAGCGAAGTGAGACTTTCAGGCACAAAGTCTCTCGATGAAGCTATCCGGCGTTGGGCGTCCGGCGCCGATTGGGCAGGGCAGCTCCCCTCGGGCGTATACCGGCTGATCGTGGGTCCCTAGGCGGCTCCAGAAGGGGTGTAAAAGCCTTGAGAAAATCCGCTTGACGGTGGGGTTTTCGATGGTCATTCAAACCCTTCCCTTCGCGTCTTCAGTACGTCGACGGTTCGCCCCTGTAGCTCAGTTGGCAGAGCGCGTCCTTGGTAAGGACGAGGTCGCTGGTTCAATTCCAGTCGGGGGCTCCATCACTTTCCACACACCAAACCTAACCACCTCCTCACCACCAAAACCATGGCCAAAGAGAAGTTCAATCGCACCAAGCCTCACGTCAATGTCGGTACTATCGGCCACATTGACCATGGCAAATCGACCACCACTGCCGCAATCGTGGCCGTGCAGGCCCGTCGCGGCCTCGCCGAGAACAAGTCCTATGCGGAAATCACCAAGGGTGGTACCGTCCGTGACGCCACCAAGACCGTGACCATCGCTGCCTCGCACGTCGAGTACGAGTCCATCAACCGTCACTACGCCCACGTCGACTGCCCGGGCCACGCCGACTTCGTCAAGAACATGATCACCGGCGCCGCCCAGATGGACGGTGCCATCCTGGTCGTCTCCGCTGCTGACGGCGTCATGCCCCAGACCAAGGAGCACATCCTCCTCGCCCGCCAGGTCGGCGTGCCGAAGATCGTCGTCTGGCTCAACAAGGTCGACCTTTCCGAGCCTGACCTGATCGACCTCGTCGAGATGGAAGTCCGCGACCTCCTCAATAAGTATAACTACGAAGGCGACACCGCCAAGATCGTCCGTGGCTCCGCCACCGCCGCTCTCGAAGGCACCCCGGAAGGCGAACAGTCCATCCAGGATCTCCTTGCCGCCCTCGACTCCGAAATCGCCGAGCCTAAGCGCGAAACCGACAAGCCCTTCATGATGTCCGTTGAAGACGTCTTCTCCATCACCGGTCGCGGCACTGTCGCTACGGGTCGTATCGAGCGCGGCGTTATCAAGGTCGGCGAAGAAATCGAAATCGTCGGTCTCCGCGACACCCTTAAGACCACCGTCACCGGCGTCGAAATGTTCCGTAAGGAGCTCGACCAGGGTCAGGCTGGCGACAACGTCGGTCTCCTCGTCCGCGGCATCGAAAAGAGCCAGATTGAGCGTGGCCAGGTCCTCGCCAAGCCGGGTTCCATCAAGCCGCACACCGTGGCCAAGGCCCAGATTTACGTCCTCAAGCAGGATGAAGGTGGCCGCCACACTTCGTTCGCTAATAACTACCGCCCGCAGTTCTTCTTCGGTACTTGCGATGCCACCGGCACCGTGATCCTCCCTGAAGGCGTGGAAATGGTGATGCCTGGCGACAACGTCACGATCACGATCGAGCTGCAGAAGCCCGTCGCGATGGAAAAGGGACAGCGCTTCGCCCTCCGCGAAGGTGGTAAGACCATCGGCGCCGGCCAGATCCTCGAAATCACCAAGTGATTTCCTGACGCCAAACGACCTATCAAGGTGCCGAGGCCCCCTAAAAAGGGCCCCGGCATTCGTCTCTTTAACCACCATTACAGGACGGTAGCTCAATTGGCAGAGTAGCGGTCTCCAAAACCGTTGGTTGTGGATTCGACTCCCTCCCGTCCTGCCACCCTCACCCTATCACCACCAGCACCATGCTCAGCTTCCTCGGACGCCTCCGCGCTTTCTGGAACGAGACCATCACCGAGGTCTTCGTCAAGGCTTCGTGGCCTACCGCCAAGGAGCTCGTCGACTCTACGCTGGTTGTCATCGCCGCCGTCGCCCTCCTGGGCTCCGTCGTCTTCCTCTGCGACTTCTCCCTCTCCAATCTCGTCCAGTTCGCGACTAAGCTCGTTCGCTGATCCTCCCATGTCCTCTCCCTCTGATTTCCGCTGGTACACCCTCCAGACCCTCTCGAATAACGAGAGCAAGGTAAAGCGCTTGCTCGAGAAGGCCATCAAGGACGAGGAGATGGGCGACTTCGTCGCCGAGATTCTGATGCCGGTCAAGACCGTCAAGGACTTCCGCAACGGCAAGAAGCGTGAGAGCGAGATGAAGCTCTACCCTTCGTATCTCTTCGTTCGCGCTCGCCTCTTCGACGACGAAGCCTCTCTGCTCGAAGCTCCTTGGAGTTTCCTTCGCAAGACCGATGGCGTCATCGGCCTCATCGGCGGACAGAACCCCGTTGCCCTCAGGACTGAGGAGATTAACACGATTCTCCAGCAGGTCGCCGACGCTGCCGACAAGGTCGTCCCGAAGATCACCTTCAACATTGGCGAACGCGTCAAGATTACGGACGGTCCTTTCGCCAACCTCGCCGGCAACATCGACAAGATCGATGCCGACCGCGGCAAGCTCGAGGTCTCCGTCGACATCTTTGGTCGCTCGACTCCGGTCGAACTCGAGTTCTGGCAGGTCGAACGCGATGACCGCGACTGATCCTTTTTCCAATCCAACTATCTAAACACCCACCATGGCTAAGAAAGTAATCGGCGAAATCAGGCTCCAGCTCCCCGCAGGCGCCGCTAACCCTGCTCCTCCTGTCGGCCCCGCGCTCGGCGCGAAGGGCGTCAACATCATGGCGTTCTGTAAGGAATTCAACGCCAAGACCAAGGACCAGGCCGGTATGATCCTCCCGGTGATCATCTCCGTCTACCAGGACAAGTCCTTCACTTTCATCCTGAAGTCTCCGCCCGCTTCCGTCCTCCTCAAGAAGGCCGCGAAGATCGAGTCCGGCTCCAAGGTCCCGAACCGCGACAAGGTCGGCAAGGTCACCAAGAAGCAGCTCCTCGAAATCGTTGAGCTGAAGAAGAAGGACCTCAATGCCGTCAACCCCGACAACGCCGCCCGCATGATCGCTGGCACCGCACGTTCGATGGGCATCGAAGTCATCGGTTAATTTAACCCAACCCAAACCCAACACCCACCACTGCATCCCGCAGGAGACCAAAAGTCGCTATGAGCAAAAAAACCAGCAAGCGCTATCGCGCCGCCCTCCAGGTCGCCGACCTGAAGGCCAAGTATGACGTCAACCAAGCTACCGAAATCATCAAAAAGATGCCCGGTACCAAGTTTGACGAAACCGTAGAGATCTCCGCCTTCCTCGGTGTCGATCCCAAGCAGTCGGACCAGATGGTCCGCGGCACCGTCTCCCTTCCGAATGGCTCGGGTAAGAAGATCAAGGTCCTCGCCTTTACCGAGAACCCGGCCGAAGCCCTCGCCGCTGGCGCTGATTACGCCGGCCTCGCCGACCTGATCGCCAAGGTCAACGGTGGCTTCCTCGACTTCGACGTCGCCATCTCCACCGTCTCCGCGATGAAGGACGTCCGTCAGGTCGCCCGCGTCCTCGGTCCGAAAGGCCTCATGCCTAACCCGAAGTCGGGCACGGTCTCGGATGATATCCCGAAGACCATCAAGGAAGTGAAGGCTGGCCGCGTCGAATTCAAGATGGATAAGACCGCCAACATCGTGATCGTCATCGGCAAGAAGTCTTTCACCTCCGCCCAGCTCACTGAGAACGCCCAGGCCGCCCTGTCCGCCCTCGTGAAGGCCCAGCCCACCGGCTTCTCCGGTGGCCGCTTCATTAAGTCGATCACCCTCAGCGCCAGCATGAGTCCCGGCGTCGCCGTCGACCTCAAGCCCTACTCGGCCGCCGTCGCGACCGCCTAACCTAACCACGCCCAAGAGAACCCACGAACATGCGCGCTGAAAAACAATTCCTCGTCGACGAAGTCGCCGCCCAGCTGGCCAGCTCCAACTACCTGCTGCTCGCCAACTTCACCGGCGTCACCGTCGAGAACGCTACTTCCGTCCGTAATCAGCTCCGTGCCCACGGCGCCGAGTACCACGTCGTCAAGAACAGCATCCTCAACATCGCTGCGAAGCAGGCTAAGCTCCCCGATATCTCGGGTCACCTGAGCGGCCACACGGCACTCGTCACCGGTGGCAACAACCCGACCGGCGTCGCAAAGATCCTGGTCACTTTCTTCAAGGACTTCTCCAAGCTCGAAGTGAAGGGCGGCGTCCTCGACGCCAAGATCCTCACCAAGGCCGAAGTGGAATCCCTGTCGAAGCTGCCGTCTCTGGACGGTATCCGCGCCCAGCTCCTCTCGCTGCTCTCCACCCCTGCCTCGCAGTTCGTCCGCCTCCTGGACGCCAAGCGCCAGAAGGACGAGACGGCTGCCTAACCCCTTTCCTTGCAGAGGTGTCGCCATGTGGCGACGTCCGAGCGGGGGGAATCCAAACCCAAAAACAAAACACATCCAAAGAACCCCGGTTAGGGGCCTCGCGCCCTCAAATGTCCTTTATCGGACGCTAACCATTCAAGGAACCAAGATACCATGAGCAACATCACCAAAGACCAAGTCATCGAGTGGCTCAGCGCCCAGTCCGTTCTGGACGTCGCTAACCTCGTGAAAGACCTCGAGACCAAGTGGGGCGTTTCCGCCGCCGCTCCTGTCGCCGTCGCCGCCGCTGGTGGCGCCGCCGCTGCCGCTCCTGCCGAAGAGAAGACGACGTTTGACGTCATCCTCAAGGGCAAGGGCGCTACCCCGATCAATGTCATTAAGGAAGTCCGCGCCATCACTGGCCTGGGCCTCAAGGAAGCCAAGGACCTCGTCGACACCGCCCCCAAGCCAGTCAAGGAAGGCGTGTCCAAGGACGAAGCCAAGGATATCGAGACCAAGCTCAAGGCCGCCGGCGCCGAGGTCGAGGTCAAGTAATCCGTCTTCCGACGCATCTCTGCAAAGCGGGGAGGGTAGCACCCTCCCGGGTCCGGCGATCCCTCCCCGCTTTTTCTTCCCAACGGCCGCCCAGTCCGACCCAACTAGGCAAACCAGTCAGCACCACCGAATCCAACCGTCACTCCGAGCCCACCTTCACCAGCCATGCCTCAAGAGCGCAAAAACTTCGGTAAACTACGCGAAGTCATCCCTCCGCCCAACCTGATCGAGAACCAGATCTTCTCGTTCAACGATTTCCTGCAGTTGGACCAGTCCGCGTCCGCCCGCAAGAACGTCGGCCTAGACGCGGTCTTCCGCGAGGCCTTCCCGGTCGAGAGCAACAACGGCAACTTCCGTCTCGAGTACCTGGAGTACGGCCTCGTGCTGCCCAAGCAGACCGAACTCGAGTGCATCCGCGAAGGCACGACCTACGCGATTTCGGTGATGCTCAAGCTCCGCCTCCGTGAGAAGGGCGCCTTCAAGGACGAAGAAATCCTGATGGGCGAAATCCCGATGATCACCGACCGCGGCTCCTTCATCGTCAACGGCGCCGAGCGCGTCGTCGTCTCCCAGCTTCACCGCTCCCCTGGCATCTGCTTCGAAGAGTCCGCCCACACCAGCGGCAAGATGCTCCACGCCTTCCGCATTATCCCTGACCGTGGCACCTGGATTGAAGTCCAGTTCGACCAGAACGACCTCCTCTGGGTCTACCTCGACCGCCGCCGTCGCCGCCGTAAGTTCCTCGTCACGACCCTTCTCCGCGCCTTCGGTTACAAGGACGACAAGGATATCCTGGCCCTCTTCTACCAGCATCGCGAGCTGACCGCCAAGGCCGCCCTCGAGCTCGATCCAGAAGAACTTTCCCAGCTCGTCTACTCCGACCCGATTGTCGACGTCGAGACCGGTAAGGTCGTCGCCAAGCAGTACGACAAGCTCTCCCGTGAGACGCTCAAGGAAATCCATAAGCAGCTCCCGAAGCAGAAGTTCGGCGTCTTCGACACCGCCTTCGATAACGGCTCCATCATCCTCTCGCTCCGTAAGGACATCGGCGCCGTCCGTAACGAGGAAGAAGCCCTTAAGGAAATCTTCCGCAAGCTCCGCCCCGGCGAGCCAGTCAACGTCAAGGGCGCCCGCGCCCACATGCAGCGCCTCTTCCAGGATCCGCTCCGTTACGACCTCGGTCGCGTCGGCCGCTACAAGCTTAACCAGAAGCTCAGCCTGAACGTCTCGCTTGATACCCGCACGATCACCCCTGAGGACATCGTCGAAGCCACCAAGCTCCTTTGCAAGCTGAGCGCCGGTGACGGCGCGATCGATGACATCGATCACCTTGGTTCCCGCCGCGTGCGCAATGTCGGCGAGCTCCTCGCCAACCAGTGCCGCGCCGGCCTCAAGAACGTCGTCAAGACGGTCAAGGCTCGCATCAACGAGTACGACCAGAGCGTCGACTCGATCACCCCGCAGAAGCTCGTTAACCCGAAGCCCTTCGGCAATGCGATCCGCGAGTTCTTCGCCCGCAGCCAGCTGTCCCAGCTGATGGACCAAATCAACCCGCTCGCTGAGCTGACGCACAAGCGTCGTCTCTCCGCTCTCGGGCCCGGAGGCCTCAACCGTGATCGCGCCGGCTTCGAAGTCCGCGACGTTCATCCGTCCCACTACGGACGTATCTGCCCGATCGAGACCCCGGAAGGTCCGAACATCGGCCTCATCAACTCCCTCTCCACCTACGCGCGGATCAACGAGTTCGGCTTCATCGAAGCTCCGTACCGTAAGGTCGTGCGTGGCAAGGTCTCCAGCCAGGTCGAATTCATGACCGCGGACCAGGAAGAAAAATTCAAGGTCGCTCAGGCCAACTCCGAACTCGACGACGCCTCCCGCCTCAAGGGCAAGGTGACCGTCCGTTTCCGCGACGACATCCTCGAAGTGGATCCGGAAGACGTCGACTACATGGACGTCTCGCCTCAGCAGGTCGTCTCCGTCGCCGCCGCCCTCATCCCGTTCCTGGAACATGACGACGCTAACCGCGCGCTCATGGGTTCCAACATGCAGCGCCAGGGCGTACCCCTCGTCGTGACCGAAGCCCCGTTCGTGGGCACCGGCCTCGAACGTCGCGTCGCCATCGACTCGAAGACCGTCATCGTCTCTGAAGGCCCCGGCATCGTCGCCGCCGCTGACTCTCGTCGTATCATCGTCACGAAGGACGGCGAAGTCGCCCCCGCCCAGCTTGAGAACAAGAAGTTCAAGAGCGAGCCGGCCAAGGGCGTCTACGTCTACGACCTCCGCAAGTTCCTCAAGACCAACTCCTCCACGTGCTTCAATCAGCGTCCGCTGGTCCGCCGCGGTGACAAGGTCAAGCTGGGCGAAATCATCGCCGACGGCGCCGCCACCGACAAGGGTGAGCTCGCCCTCGGACGTAACGTCCTCGTCGGTTTCATGCCGTGGAACGGCTACAACTTCGAAGACGCGATCCTGCTCTCCGAACGTATGCTCACGGACGACGTCTTCACGTCCGTCCACATCGAAGAATTCGAAGTCACCGCCCGCGACACGAAGCTCGGGCCGGAACAGATCACCCGCGACATCCCGAACCTCGGTGAGGAAGCCCTGCGCAACCTCAACCGCGACGGCGTCATCCGCATCGGCGCCGAAGTGAAGCCCGACGATATCCTCGTCGGCAAGATCACGCCGAAGTCCGAAGGCGACCTCGCCCCTGAAGAGAAGCTGCTCCGCGCCATCTTCGGTGAGAAGGCCCGCGACGTGAAGGACACCTCCCTCCGCGTGCCCTCCGGCATCTCCGGCATCATCATGGACGTCAAGGTCTCCTCCCGTACCGACAAGGACGACGGACGCCTCTCGCCCAACGACCAGCGCCGCGCCCTCAAGAAGGTCAACGAAGAGTACCGCACGGCCGACTCCCGCCTCCGCGAAGAGATGACCGAGTCCCTCTCGAACATCCTCCTCGGTGAAAAGATCCCGCTCGACGTCAAGAACTCCGAGACCGGTGAAGCCATCATCCCGGCCAACCGCAAGATCACCAAGACTCTCCTCCGTCGCCTGGCCTCCGTCTCTCGTTCCATCGAGATGAACGACTCGCCGGTGAAGCAGAAGATCCGCCAGATCGTTGACGGCTACCACCGTCGTTTTGACGAGCTTGAGCAGGAGCGCGCCCGTAAGGTCGAAGCCATCGAACAGGGCATCGACGAAGGCGGCGCCATCAAGAACGTTAAGGTGTACATCGCTACCAAGCGTAAGATCCAGGTCGGTGACAAGATGGCCGGTCGTCACGGCAATAAGGGCGTCGTCGCCCGCATCGTGCCGGTCGAAGACATGCCTTACCTCGCCGACGGCACCCCCGTTGACATCTGCCTCAATCCGCTCGGCGTTCCTTCCCGAATGAACGTCGGCCAGGTCCTCGAGACGCACCTCGGTTGGGCTTGCTCCAAGCTCGGCCTGAAGATGGCCACGCCTATCTTCGACGGCATCCCCGAGAAGCAGATTCGCGAATACCTCAAGCAGGCCGAACTCCCTGAGACTGGCAAGGCGATGCTCATCAACGGTCACACCGGCGAAGCGTTCGACCAAGACGTCGTCGTCGGCTACATCTACATGATGAAGCTGAATCACCTTGTCGCGGACAAGATCCACGCCCGCGCCACCGGTCCTTACAGCCTCATCACCCAGCAGCCGCTCGGCGGCAAGGCCCAGTACGGCGGCCAGCGCTTCGGCGAAATGGAAGTCTGGGCCCTCGAGGCTTACGGCGCCGCCTACACGCTGCAGGAACTCCTCACGGTCAAGTCCGACGACGTCGCCGGCCGAACCAAGATCTACGAGCAGCTCGTCAAGGGTGACAACACCCTCGTCAGCGGCACCCCCCAGTCCTTCAACGTGCTGATGAAGGAGATGCAGGCCTTGTGCCTGGATGTCCGCCTCGGCTCCACCACCGCCCCCACCCCGGATCGTAACTGAACGTCCGACGTCACCACACCTAGACCTTAACAGACATGATTCACCCGGAGCACACCCCCGAGTTCACCGCCAACGAGACGAAGGAACAGTCCTTCGATTTCGTCTCCATCTCGATCGCCTCTCCCGAGGAGATCGTCCAGTGGACGGGCGAACAGTTCCTCGACGAACTCGACGAACACGGCAACCGCAAGGTCAAGGGCCTCAAGGAAGTAAAGAGCCCTGAGACCATCAACTACCGCTCGTTCAAGCCCGAGCCGAACGGCCTCTTCTGCCAGCGCATCTTCGGACCGGTCCGCGACTACGAATGCTACTGCGGCAAGTACAAGAAGGTGAAGTACAAGGACGTCGTCTGCGACAAGTGCGGCGTCGAAGTCACTGTCTCTCGCGTCCGTCGTGAGCGCATGGGCTACATCCGCCTCGCCATTCCGGTTTCTCATATTTGGTTCCTGAAGAGCATGCCCAGCCGTCTGTCGCTGATGCTCGACATGACCACCCGCCAGCTCGAGCAGGTCATCTACTACCAGAAGTACCTGGTCGTCGACCCGGGTGCCACCGGCATGGAAGAAAAGGAACTCCTCGACGAGGAATCCTACCGCCGCGCCGTCGAACAGCACGGCCCTGACGCTTTCAAGGCCCGCATGGGCGCCGAAGCCCTCCAGCAGCTCCTCAAGAAGATGGATCTCGCCTCCACGGTCGAGAACCTCCGCGACCAACTCCGCTCCACGCGCTCCAAGCAGATCAAGAAGAAGATCGCTCGCCGCATGAAGATCATCCAGGGCTTCCTGGCTTCGGGCAAGCGCCCTGAGCACATGATCCTGACGGTGCTCCCGGTCATCCCTCCGGACCTCCGTCCGCTCGTCCCCCTCGAAGGCGGCCGTTTCGCTACCTCCGACTTGAACGATCTCTATCGTCGCGTCATCAACCGCAATAACCGCCTGAAGCAGCTCATCCAGATGAAGACGCCCGACGTCATCATCCATAATGAAATGCGCATGCTCCAGGAAGCCGTCGACGCTCTCCTTGACAACGGTCGCCACGGCAAGCCGGTCAAGGATCGCGACCGTCAGCTGAAGTCCATCTCGGACATGCTGAAGGGTAAGCATGGTCGTTTCCGCCAGAATCTCCTCGGTAAGCGCGTCGACTACTCCGGCCGTTCCGTCATCGTCATCGGTCCTGAGCTCAAGCTCAACCAGTGCGGTCTCCCGAAGAAGATGGCCCTCGTCCTCTTCGAGCCCTTCATCATCCGCCGCCTCAAGGAACTGGGCTTCGCCCACACCGTCCGTGGCGCCCGCAAGCACATCGAGCAGAAGAAGCCCGAGGTTTGGGACATTCTGGAAGAAGTGACCAAGGGTCACCCGGTGTTCCTCAACCGCGCGCCGACGCTCCACCGTCTCTCCATCCAGGCCTTCGAGCCCATCCTCATCGAGGGTGATGCGATCCGCCTCCACCCGCTCGTCTGTACCGCTTACAACGCGGACTTCGACGGTGACCAGATGGCCGTCCACGTCCCGCTGTCCCTGGAAGCCATCATGGAGTGTAAGCTCCTGATGATGTCCACGAACAACATCTTCTCGCCGTCCAGCGGTAAGCCGATTCTCACGCCGTCCCAGGACATCGTGCTCGGTGCCTACTACCTGACGCTTGAACCCGCCGACAAGCCCGCTGCCAACACGCACCTGCCGGTACTGGGCTCCGTGTCTGAGGCGACGTTCGCCGAAGCCGAAGGCTCGCTCCACCTGCATGACTGGGTCCGCTTCGCCAACCCCGACTTCAATCGCAAGACGGTCCACGGTGAAGCCACCGGCAGCACGATCGTCACCACGGTCGGCCGCATCATCTTCAATACCATCTGGCCTGCCGAACTCGGTTTCTTCAACGAGACCGTGAAGAAGGGCCAGCTCGGCGACCTGATCCTGAAGACCTACAAGCATTGCGGCCGCGAGGCTTCGATCCCGGTCCTCGACGCGCTCAAGGAGACCGGCTTCCGCATCGCGACCAAGGCCGGCATCTCCATCGGCGTGAACGACATGATCTACCCGAAGGAGAAGGAAGGCCTCGTCCGCGAAGCCACCGCCAAGGTCCGCGAATTCCAGCGCCAGAACGAATCCGGCACGATCACCAACGACGAACGTCGTAACAAGGTCGTCGATACCTGGTCCGGCGCCACCGATGCCATCGCGCAGTCGGTGTACACGACGCTCTCGCAGTCCGCGAAGGTGGCCGGCGTGAAGAAGGGCGATCCTCGCCATTCCCACCGCATGCTCATCAACCCGGTCTACGTCCTCATGGACTCCGGCGCGCGTGGTAACAAGGCGCAGGTGAAGCAGCTTTGCGGCGCCCGAGGCCTGATGGCCAAGCCGTCCGGCGAAATCATCGAACGCCCGATCCTCTCGTCTTTCCGCGAAGGTCTCTCGGTTCTCGAGTACTTCATCTCGACGCACGGCGCCCGTAAGGGTCTGTCCGACACCGCGCTGAAGACCGCTGACGCGGGTTACATGACCCGTAAGCTTTGCGACGTGGCCATGGACGTGATCGTCACCGACTCCCGCGACGTCGCCCCCGGCTCTGAAGTCATCACGCTCGGCGACGCCTCCCTCGGCCGTCACCTGGCTGCCGATGTCCCGAATCCGTCAGGCGCCGTCAAGCTCCTCGCCAAGTCCGAAGCTCCTCTCACCGAAGAGCTCATCGCCAAACTGCGCGACGCCAGCGTCGACCGCGTCCACGTCCACATTCCTAACGGCGTGTGGAAGACCCCGATCTACGACGGTGACGAACTCTTGGTGTCGCTCTCCGAGCGCATCGTGGGCCGCTGCCCGTCCGAAGATGTCACGAACCCGCTCAATCCTTCCGAAGTCATCGTGAAGGCTGGCGTGCTCATCGATGAAATCGCCGCCAAGCGCATCGAGACCGTCGGTCTCGACCGCGTGAAGGTTCTCTCTCCGCTCACGCACATGAACGTGAACGCGATTCCGCCCACCTCCTACGGCCTCGATCCCTCGACCGGCCGCATGGTCGAACGCGGCACCGCGGTCGGCATCATCGCTGCCCAGTCCATCGGCGAGCCGGGCACTCAGCTCACCATGCGTACGTTCCACATCGGTGGCGTCGCTCAGCTGAAGACCCCGGAAATCAAGTCCAAGGGCAAGGGCCTCGTGCAGTACGTCGACCTCACCACGGTCTCTGTCGGAGACAAGTTCATCGCCGTCAACGGCAACGGCTCCATCCGCCTCCTCAACGAGGCTGGTTCGCCGGTTGAGGAATACCGCATCGTCGCCGGCTCCGTCGTCGGCGTCGAAGACGGTAAGCCGGTCGACAAGGGCGTCCTCATCGCTGCTTGGGATCCTAACTCCACCCCGATCATCGCCAACGGCGACGGCAAGATCCGTCTCGTCGACATGATCTCCGGCGTGACGTTCACCGAAGAGCGCGACCCGTCGAACAATACGTTCTACAAATCCGTCATCGAGCACTCCGACGAACAGAATCCCCAGATTCAGATCATCGGCGCCAACGGCAAGGAAGTCGGTTCCTTCTCGATCCCTGCCGGCGCTCGCGTCGAAGTGGACGAAGGCGACAAGGTCAGCCGCGGCTCCATCGTCGCCAAGATCCCCCGCCAGGCTGCCAAGACGCAGGACATCACCGCTGGTCTGCCGCGCATCTCTGAGCTCTTCGAGGCCCGTCCTCCGAAGGATGCCGCTGAGATCGCCAAGATTGACGGCACGGTCCGCTTTGAGCCTTCCATCCGCGGCAAGAAGCGCCTCGTCATCGCCGATTCCATCGGTCGCGAAGAGGAGCACCTCATCCCGCACGGCAAGCACATCATCGTCGCTGCTGGCGACAAGGTGAAGCAGGGCCAGGTCCTCACCGACGGCGCCGTCGACCCGCACGACATCCTCGACATCCT
>CALEEU010000302.1 GCA_937875975.1 uncultured Opitutia bacterium
GCGCCATTCGGAGGGAGAGAGTTCGAAGTCCATGGGATCAGTCGCGGGTGATGGCGGCGTCGAGATTGTAGAGGGCGAGGCAGGTCGCAGTGAGCGCGGCGTGTTCGGCGGCGGGGAGTGTCGCGTCGCGCTTGCTTTCGCCGATCGCGAGCAGGGCTTCCGCGGCCTTGGCGTCGGCGGCATAGACCGCGCGCTGGTTGGCGAGCATCTTGGCGATGAGAGCGGGTTCCTTCCCGGCGGGTTCACGGCCGAGCACGAGAGCGAAGGCGCGCGCGAGGCGGGCTTCGTCCGTCGGCTGCTCCTTGGTCACGCGCTGGGCGAGCACGCGCGCGGCTTCGACCCAGGTGGGATCATTGAGCATCGTGAGCGCGTGCAGAGGCGAGGACGTCACCGCGGTGCGCACGCGGCAGGTCTGGCGGGCCGAGATATCGAACATGTTCACCGGGGCGATCGTGCGGCGCCAGAATGTGTAGAGCGAACGACGGTAGAGGTCGGCGCCCTTCGACTGCGGGTAGGTGAAGTCGCGCTCCTTTGTGATCGCGAGGCTCTCCCAAGGGCTGTCAGGCAGATACGGGTATACCGGCACGCCGCCGACCTGGGTGTTGAGCAGGCCGCTGGAACGCAGGGCGACGTCGCGGAGCACCATTGAAGGCAGACGCAGGCGCGGGGCGTGCGAGAGGAGCTTATTTTCCGGATCCTTCTGCAACTGCTCCTTCGTGACGTGGCTGGACTGGCGGTAGGTCTTACTGGTCAGGATAATTTTCTGGAGGGCTTTGATCTTCCAGCCGGACTCGCGGAATTCGATCGAGAGCCAATCGAGCAAATCTTGGTGCGTAGGGCGGTCGCTTTGGACGCCGAGGTCTTCCGAGGTGCGCACGATGCCCTTGCCGAAGAGCTCCTGCCACTGGCGGTTGACCTGCACACGGGCGGTCAATGGGTGTTCGGGACGGAAGAGCCATTGGGCAAGGCCGAGGCGATTCTTTGGCGCGTCCTTCGGTAGCGGCGGCAGGAAGCCCGGCGCGTCGAAGGTGACCTTCTCCTTCTTCGAGAGGTAGGCACCGCGGTCGAGGATGTTCGTTTCACGCGGCTGGTCGTCGGCCATCACCATCACGCGCGGCAGGACGTCGCCGCGGTAGCCGTCGAGTAGCACCTTAGCTTGGTCGATCTTCTTTATCGCGGGGATGGTCTTCCGATCTTCGGTGAAGACGTTCTTGTTATAGTGGTCGCGGAGTTTCTTCGTCTCCGCCGCGACGCGCTTCTTATCCGCGGCGAGGAGCGGTTCGAGTTCCTTAGGGAGCATGCCCTTGTCCTTGGTCGGCTTGGCGAGCCAGGCTTCGAAGGCCTTGGTCTGCAGGGGGAAGAAATCCTTGTTCAGTGCGTCGAAGTTGGCCTGGAGCTTGGCGAGCTCGGCGGCCTGCTCGGGCGAGGGCGCTTCGACGACGGTGGTGTCGAGGCGGAAGCGGCTACGGCCGCCGGTCTGCGTAGGGCCGCCACCGGGCACGCCGCGCTCCTTCACATGGTTGAACGCATCCATCCACTGGTAATAGTCCTTCTGTGAGATCGGGTCATACTTATGGTCGTGGCACTGGGCACAAGCGACCGTGAGGCCGAGCCAGGTGGTCGTCGTGCTCTCGACGCGGTCGAAGAGGCTGACGTAACGCTGTTCCTCGGCGATGTTACCGCCTTCGCCGTTGAGGATGTGGTTACGGTTGAAGGCCGTGGCGATCTTCTGGTCGAGCGTCGCGTTCGGGAGCAGGTCGCCGGCGAGCATCTCGGTACTGAGCTGGTCGAAAGGCTTGTCGGCATTGAGGTTCTTCACCAACCAATCGCGCCAAATCCACTGGAAGGTGTCGCCGTCCTGCTGGAAGCCGTTGCTGTC
>CALEEU010000303.1 GCA_937875975.1 uncultured Opitutia bacterium
TGGTTCTCCATCGCGATGATCGTCCTGATGGCCACGGTGATTCTCTACCAGACCAACGAGATCAAGAACACCATGGAGACCGACCAGCATGTCGCTGCGGCCTTTATCCTGTTCTCCTCCTTCGTCACGCTGCTCTTCTACGTCATCCGCCTCTTCGCGGGTCGTCGCGAATAAGCGCGACCAGCAGCAACTTCGAAGGGCTTCCCGGTGTTATATCGGGGAGCCCTTTTTATTTATGCACCGTTTCCTTCTCCTTGGCCTCTCCTTGGTCTGCGCGGCCTCCTTGTCCGCCCAAGGAAAAATCCGCGAACTCCTGGCAGCCAAGGCGCCAGAGGGCTTCGTCGAAAAGACCTGGACGGTCGACGGCGTGAAGCGGACGGCGCTCGTCCGGGTGCCGGCGGGTGTCAGCGGACCGCTGGCCGTGGTCTTCGGCTGGCATGGCCATGGCGGCCGCTCCACCCACTCCGCCAGGCACTGGGGTTATCCCGAGATCGACAAGACTTCGATCCTGGTCTTCCCGCAGGGGCTCCCGACCGTCTCACCGCTCGTCGATAAGGAAGGACGCATGCCGGGTTGGCAGACGTCCGTCACGAGCGAGGGCGGCCGCGACCTGCGCCTCTTCGACGTGATGTTGGCCGACCTGAAGAAGAAGCATGCCGTCGATGAGCGTCGGATCTACTCGATGGGCCATTCCAACGGCGCCGCTTTCAGCTACCTGCTCTGGCAGGCCCGCCCGGACGCCCTCGCCGCCATCGGCTCCGTCGCCGGTAGCCTTCGCGGCGACGGCAAGCCGACGACGCCGCTGCCGGTGATCCACGTCGCGGGGAAGAAGGACCCCTTGGTCAAGTTCGCCTGGCAGCAGGCTACGTTCGCGGCGGTGAAGCGGTTCAATGGTTGCGCCGAAGAAGGTAAGCCCTGGGCCAAGGAGGGCGTCCTGGACGCGACAATCTACGCCTCGACCAAAGGGGCGCCGCTGGTGACCGCGATCCATGGGGGTGGCCACGAATACGCTAAGGGATCCACCGAACTCATCGTCCGCTTCTTCAAGGAGAACCCCAAGCCAGCCAAGTGATCAGCGGGCCGGGTCGTCGGTCAGGATCGAGAGGTCGTCGAGATAGAACTCCGTCTTCTCGTTCGCGTTGCTGATGAAGCCGACCCAGTCGAGCGTCTTCATGTCCGGGTGACGGCAGGGTAGGTCCTTGAATTCCTTGGTCGGTTCGCCTTCCGGGGTTACCTTCAGGTTCCAGCGTCCCGTGACGGTGTCGCCGATGACGGCGGAGAGCTCGAAGCGGATCCACTTCTGCGTCGGCACGGCGACATCGAGGCCTTTGACGCCGGTGAGGCGGCCGTTGGCGATGTGCAGCACCGGTCCGGTACGGTAGGGGTTTCCTTTCGTGCGCCACTCGTGGATAAAGATCGCCTTGGGTTCGAGGGTGAGGGCGAAGCTCACGGTCGAGGTGCCCGAGCGATGGCTCGGATGGAACGACAGCATCGGATAATAGTGCGAGGGTAGCCCGGGGGCGTCTTGGAAGAGTAGGGACTGCTTGCCTTCGGCATGCTTGGCCGGGCTCATGCGCAGGGCGTCGCCGAGGCTGACGCGCGGCTTGCCAGGGGCGGACCGCAGGACCGACAAGGTCGGGTTGGCATGCGGGAAGGGGCGCTGCTGGTCGATGATACGGCCTTCGAAGGCTTGGCGGATGTTCAAGGGCGGTGCCTCCGGGCGTGCCGGGCGGGCGAGCTCTGGGCCGCGTTCGAAAGTATCAGCTAACTTGCGCCAGACGGGGTCATCACGAAGCACACCCATAGCGGAGACGTCGATCGACTCGATGCCGAGGGCGAGGGCCGGTGAGCTGGGCTTAAGGCGGAAGTCGCGCTTGGCCGGGTCGACGAAGAGTGGGTCGGCGATGACCGAGTTGACGTCCTGACCTTTCTTCTGCCAGTCGGCGAACGAGAGCTTCTTTTCCGTGAAGGTCACCGGGCGGGCCGAGACATCCCAGTAGACGTTACTCTTATTTAGGAAATTGGCGGTCGTGCCGGTCCAGCCGGGTCCGAGGAGTTCGCCGCGGTCGAAGATGACGATGTTCTTCTCGAAGGTGAACGAAAGGTGTTCCTCGGCACGCGCACGTTTCACCTGATACTCTTCCGAGAAGGCAAAGACGTTATTCCGAATCACGTTGTCCTTGCCGTAGTGCTGGTGAAAGCCGCCGTCGGTGGTGTCGTAGGTCACGTTACCTTCCATCGTGATGCCCGTACTGCCTTCGTCGGTGTAGAGTCCCCAGCCACCGTAGGTGAAGCAGGTCACATGATGGATGTGGTTATGGCTGACTGAGGTGCCTTCGGACGGGCCGAGCGTGTAGACGCCGCCCATGTCGCTCAGGAGGCCTTTGCCGAGGTGGTGGAGGTGGTTCCATTCGACCTTGTTGCGCTTGGCGTTGCTGGGCGCGTAGCCCCAGCGCCAGCCGACGGAGACCGCCGAGTAGAAGAAGTCCGAGATTTCGTTGTGCGTGACCTCGTTGTCGGAGGAGGAGCCAATCCAGACACCGACCGCGCAGGGGAAGATCAGGCCGCCGTCGCGGATGATATTATTATGCACCCGGTTATGGCTCGCGTGATTCTCGGGTGCAGGCTCGTCGTTGAGCGTGCCGACCTTCACGCCGCCGGCACCGAGGTCGGTGATCAGGCATTTCTCGATGCTCACCTCGCGGGTACCGCGTCCGAGGGAGAAGCCGTAGCTGCCGACGTGGGAAAGCTCGCAGCCCGTGAACGCGACCTGCTGCGCGTGTTCGAGGGTGATGACGCCATCGACCGTCCGGACGGCAGCCTGATTAGGGACGGCGGTGGCGAGCGAGGGCAGGCCTTTGGCATGGCGGAAGGCGAGTCCACGAAAGGCCAGATGACGGACCTTATCGCCAGCTTTACCCGTGAAAGTGAGCAACTTCTCCGCGACGGGATAGGTCGCGATGGCTTTCTCGGCGGATTCGCCGACTCGCGGCAGATAGGACAGCTGGCCGGAGCGGCTCAGGAACCATTCGCCGGGCTCATCAAGTAACGACAGCAGGTTCTCGATCACCATGCCGGTATGATGGTCGAAGGCGGTGTTGCCCTTCTGCGCCGGTCCGCGGACCTTAAGGGTGCCGGAAGCGATGTCGGCCGATTCCACGCGGCTGCGCGTGGTGTCCCATTTGTGGAAGAATGTGACCAAAGCGTCCTGGGCCTCGG
>CALEEU010000304.1 GCA_937875975.1 uncultured Opitutia bacterium
CCGAGGAGGCGCAGGAGGGTGACGTGGAAGTCGCGGACGTGGGCCTTATCTTCGACTGCGGTCATGCCGAGTTCGTCGGTGGCCCCGATGGTGTGGCCGGCGTTACAGCCGCCCCCGGCGAGCCACATGGTCATGGCGTTGGCATTGTGGTCGCGGCCATAGGCGGTCCCGCCACGGACGCCGTTATCGGGCGTGCGACCGAACTCGCCGCACCAGACGATGAGGGTACTCTCGAGGAGCCCACGCTGCTTAAGGTCGGTGATGAGGGCGGCGATGGGCTGGTCGACGCCTCGTACGAGGTTACCGTGGGCGCGCTCGATGTAGTCGTGACTGTCCCAAGAGCCATTGTACAGTTGCACGAACCGCACACCTTTTTCGATGAGCTTGCGGGCTAGGAGGCATTTTCGGCCGAACGAGTCCGTCGAATCTTTGCCGATACCGTAGAGCTCCTTGGTCTTCTCGTCCTCCTTCGAAAGGTCGAGCGTCTCCGGCACCTGCATCTGCATCCGGAAAGCCAGCTCGTAGTTGTTCATGCGGGCCGACAGCTCGTCATGTCCAGGGTGCTGCTCGGCGTGGGCGGCATTGAGCTTGGCCATCAGGTCAAGGTTCATGCGTTGCTGTTCCTGTGTCACTCCGGCGGGCGGCGTGAGGTCGAGGATCGGGGAGCCTTTGGCGCGCAAGGGGGTTCCTTGGAAATTGGCAGGAAGGTATCCGTTGCTCCAGTTGGCGGCGCCACCTTGGGGGTAGCTGACTTCAGGTAGGACGACGAAGCCGGGCAGGTTGCGGTTGGTCGAACCGAGTCCGTAGTTTATCCAAGCGCCCAGGCCAGGGTCGCCGCCGAAACGGTTGCCGCAGTTCATCTGATACATCGCGGTCGGATGGTTCACGCTGTCGACCGTACAGCCTCGGAAGAAGCAGAGATCGTCCGCGACCTTGGCGAGGTGCGTCCAGTTATCGGCCATGTCCGCACCGCTCTTACCCGCCTTGATGAACTTAAAGGGACTCTGGACGTAGTAACGCTTGCCGGTTTCCATGGCCGACTTCTGCTTCCCATCGCGGGTGAACTCCTGGAGGTGCAGCTTTTCCAGCTTCGGCTTAGGGTCGAAGGTATCGATGTGCGAGGGGCCTCCTTCCATCATGAGGAAGATCACGTTCTTCGCCTTCGCGCCTGGGAAGTGGGCTTGGGTATTCGTTGACAACTGCTTCGCCTCCTCGGCCATCAGGGCGCTGAAGGCGACGCTTCCGAGGCTGGCTCCCAGGCCATAGATGAAGTCGCGTCGGGTCGGCGCATGCAAGGCGCGGGCGCCGGCGCAGGGGAAGAACGGCTTAGTAGACATAGGAGAACTCGTTGGAGTTGAGGAGGACGAGGCAGATCTCCGCGAGGGCGCGGGTGCGGGCGTCGACATCGGCCGGCTGGAGGTCGGGCACGAACTCGGCGTTCGCGTAAAGCTTCTCGTCGAAGGAGAACTTCTCGCCGGTGTTCTCTTCGACCGCGTCGCGTCGGACCACGAGCGGCGGCCGGATGGCAGCCGGCTTGATCTCAGCCGCCACCGAAATCATCGTGGCCCAGTGTTCGCGGCAGTTCGCGAGTTCAGCGGCCGAGGGCGACCGCGAGAAGGCGAGGGTGAAGAGACGGGTGATGGCTTCGGCGTCACCCTTCGTCTCCTTGATCGCGCGATTGGCGAGGGCGAGGGCGCGGGCGCGGGTGCTCTGACCGTTGAACAGACTGAAGACCTGGGGCGTGACGTTGGACGATTCACGTTTTTCGCAGGAGAAGTCGGGCGTCGGCGCGTTGAATACTTCGAGCTGAGGGTCGGGCTGACCGCGGGTCTTCAGCGAGTAGATCGACCGACGGTGGCGCTGCGAGGGGAGGGGGTTGGGTGTCCAGGCTGAGGCGAAGGTGCCCATGACCTGACGAGGCTGCAGCGCCGCCTCCAGGTTGATTTCAGGACGATTAGGAATGCCACCGAGCGTAGGATTGAGTTCGCCGGTCGCCGTGAGCATCGCGTCGCGTAATTCCTCGGCGGTGAGCCGACGGGGCTTGAAGACGGCATAGCTCGTAGCGGTGGGGTCCTTCTCCGCGAGCCGTTTGAGGTCGGGATGGGTGGCGCTTCGACGATATGCTTCCGAAGTCATGATGGCACGGTGCAGGGCCTTGAAGCTCCAGCCTTTCTCGACGAATGTCGCCGCCAGCCAGTCGAGGAGCTCGGGATGGGTTGGCTTCTTGCCGGTGCTGCCGAAGTTGTTGGGGTTGCCGGCGATGGGTTGGTCGAAATGCCAGAGCCAGATCCGGTTCACGATGGCACGGGTGGTGAGCGGGTTCTCGGTGCTGGCGACCCATTCGGCGAAGGCCTTGCGACGCCCTTCGATGGTTTCCGGAATCGCCGCTTTCTGCACGTCGCCCAGTACGCTGAGTACACCGGGCTTCACCTTTTCTCCGGAACCCAGGGGGTCTCCGCCCGTGAGGATGCTGGACTCTTCTAGTTCCCCTTCGGTCAGGTGATTGTTCGGTCTGCGGAAGGGTGCGTAGATGGACGTCACCTGCGGGGTGCGGCCGTCGTAGACGGTGAGCGCCACCGGCTCATAGCGGTCGAGCTCCCACTGCAGGCGCTCGAGTCCTTTTCGCGCGACTCGATCCATCCCGTATTGTTCCGGGGTGAAGCCGACCAATTTCGGAGGATAGTCGCTCTCAGGTAATCCCTGAGCTTTGACCCGATCGCGCACACGCGTAAAAACATCGGAGAAGCCGAACTTGTTCTTCGATGAAGACTTTCCGACGACTTCGGCCGCGGCCACCCATTTGGTGGCGTCTTTCTTGTTCTCCTTATGCCAGACCAGGGCGTTGCGGAGAAGGACATCGTCCAGGATCGCCAACTGTTTGAGGTGATCAGCGCGGCTGAGTTCGAGGAATTTCTTTTCTTCGAATCCCTGCTTATTCTCGACGGCGAGGAAGGGCGCAGCCCGTTCGGTGAGCTGGGTCGTGGCGAACACGGCCTGAAGGGAGTAGTAATCCTTCGTCGGAATGGGGTCGAACTTATGATCGTGACAGCGGGCGCACTGCAAGGAATGGGCGAGGAAGGTCTCGCCTACGCTATTGCTCACGTCGTCAAGGAAGCGCTGTCGGGCGATCTTCGGCACCTCCATCCCCGTCAGTTCCCATGGGCCCATGCGCAAGAA
>CALEEU010000305.1 GCA_937875975.1 uncultured Opitutia bacterium
TCACGGGCGCGGGCTTCATCACGAACTCCGCCAACTTGGCGGCGAACCTGACGATCGACGCGGCCACGGCGGTCGCCTTCGCGGGCGTCCTCGCTGACAACCGTGCCGTCTCGCCGGCTTCGCTCAGCGAGCTGCGCCTGGTGAAGCAGGGCACGGACACCCTCACCCTCACGGGGGCCAGCACCTACGTCGGCACGACCACCATCTCGGCCGGCACGATCAGGGTCTCCGGCACCGGCTCGCTCGGCACGGGCGAGGTGACTGTCGATGGCATTCTCGAATACGCCCGCACGGATAGCTATTCCCTCGCGAACACCTTCACCACATCCTCTGGATTTGGTGAGCTGAACTTCACCGGCATCGGTGGCGTCGCCAAGCTTGTCGGCAATAGCGGCACAACCAGTGGCCTCAAGGTCGGCCTGTCCGCTGGCACTCTCCAGTTTGGCGATAACGGCGCCACGGGTTCGCTGGATGGTCTGGCCTCGCTGACCATCAGCACGGGTGCGACCCTTAAGTTTGACCGCACTGACACCTATGTCTTCGGCGCCACTATCTCGAGTTTCGCCCCGAACGATGGCGTCATCATCCAGGCCGGCACGGGCACGACTCAGCTCTCGGGCCCTAATACTGCCTTCACGGGTGACGTGTCGATCACGGCGGGTGAGCTGGAGGCCGCTGGGACTTCCGCCCTCGAATCCGCCCGTTCGATCGTCATCGGCTCCGCCGGCTCCTTCCGCGTCTCTGCCGACGACGCCCTGGGTTTCGGTCCGGGCCCGGATGTCACCCTCAATGGCGGCCTGATGCGCTTCCTCGCACCCACGACCGGCGTCGCTTCCTTCGGGGCAGTGAATGACCTCACGCTCCACGGGGGTACGGTCTCGAGCGGCACGGCCGGACTGGGGGACAATAACTCGCTGTACGTCACTGGTGCGATCTCCGTCACGGATAACACGACCATCTCGGCTAAGAATGTCGGCTTCGTCAGCGCCATCCTTGACGCCAACTTTGTTCCTCTGCCCACCGATATCACCGTCGCCACGGGCAAGACGCTCACGCTCAGCGGCACCATCGCCGACGACCAGGTTGGCGCACCTTCTTCCTTCAATAAGAATGGCCTGGGCACGATGGTCCTCGGTGGTGATAACTCCGGTATGACCGGCCAGGTCACGGTCACCGCTGGTACCGTGGTTGCGAACCATGCGAACGCCTTCGGCGATGGCAACCCGGGTAGTCTATCCGGACTTACTGCCGCCGCGACAATCGCCAATGGAGGTCGCGTGACCAGCAATGTCGCCGACTTCGCCGTCGCGGCGCCGATTGCTGCAGGCATCACCGTCAATATCGGCGCCTCCCTCGGCGTCGGTTCCGCGATCGGTAACCTCCAGGCCAGCACGCTGAAGCTCAACGGAGGCGCCATGGTCGAGTTCAAGATCTGGGACGTTAATCAGGCTGCGGGCGTCGGCTACGACAAGCTCGACCTGGGTGCGATCGACCTGAGCGGCGCTTCTTCCGCGAACCGCATCAAGATCGTCCTCAAGTCGATGGACACCGCCACGACCTTCGGCAGTGCCGTCAACCTGAACCTCCCGACCGCCCCGGCGAACTTCGGCACGTTCGACTTCGGCATGTACGACCCGAACGCCTCGACGACTTCGGGCAACATCAGCGACGTCTTCACGTTCGACACGACCCAGTTCACCTACACTGGTGGCACGGGCTCGGACGCCGGCCTGTGGTCGATCGACTTCAATAACACCACTGGCGCGATCACGCTGACCGCGGTGCCCGAACCTTCGACCTACGGCTTCGGCCTCGGTGCGCTGGCCCTCGCGGCCGCCGCCATCCGCCGCCGCCGCCAGACTAAGAAGGCCTGAGAGCACGAGGACACGAGGGCCCGAGGACAAGAGGGCCCGAGGATAGGGAAGGGTGGCTTCGGCCGCCCTTTTTTGTGCCTGC
>CALEEU010000306.1 GCA_937875975.1 uncultured Opitutia bacterium
ATCGCGGCGTTCGAATTGGCCTGCGATGCGTTGAGGGCCTTGATCTCGGCGGCGTAGGAACTTTCGAGCTGCGCGACGCTTACGTTGGAGGACTTCGCAGCGACCTGGGCCTTGGCGACATTGGATTTCGCGGTGGCGACCTTGGAGTCGACGCCGGCGAGGGCGGCGCGGCGCGCTTCGACCGACTTCAGGTTCTTCTCGGCCTGGGCGCGCGCGGTGGCGGCTTCAGCGGTGGCCTGCTCGAGGGCGAGCTCGGCTTCGGCCAACTTGGCGGCGCCGGCGGAGTCATTGCCCTTGGCGGCCTTGGCGGCGGCGATGGTCTTGGCGATTTCAGCGAGGCGAGCCTTGGTGGCGGCTTCGCGGACGGCGAGGGTAGCCTGGATCTTGGCGGCGGCTTCCTTCGTCGCAGCGATATCGGCCTTCAGGCCTTCCTTGGCGGCGGCGTCTGCGCCGAGCGCCTTCTGCGAAAGCTTCTTGAATTCCGGGCTGTCGGAAGCGGGCACGCCGGCTTCGCCTGCGGCCGGAGTCTTGGTGAGGTTGACCTTCACCGCGGCGGGGAAGCCGAACTCGATGCCTTCGCTCGTGGTGATGAGGCGGGGCTTCAGCTCGGAGACCTCGGTGAGATAGCCGCCCTTGCCGACCTGCAGCTCGTAATTCTTGGTGCGGTCGAGCTTGATCGTTGCCGGCGTGCGGCCAACGGCTTCGCCGTTAAGGCGGATGGCGGCGGCAGTCGGATTCGACGACACGACGACGGAGTCGACGTTGGCCGGATCGATCGAGGAGTTGCAGCCGGTGATGGCAGCACACAGGATGAGAAGGGAGACAGGGATACGCATGGGTACGGAGCTTGGGGGTGGTAGAATTGCGTGCAAATTGAACTCGGTTTCAACCCCTAATCGCCTTATTTCCCTAAGGGTTGACACCGGCGGACTGTGAACAACCCTGTGAATAGGGAAGTTGGCCAGCATAGCTCAGTTGGTAGAGCAGCCGCCTTGTAAGCGGCAGGTCGTCGGTTCAAGTCCGACTGCTGGCTCCATTCCCCCCCTTTTTCTGGGCTTAAATCCCTCCGCGGAGTTAACCTCTAGCTCTCGGCTCCCCGCTGGGGCTGTGGCGGACCGCGTCGGCCATTCGGATAATCGGGCGGATCGCGGCGACGTCATGGACTCTGATCATGGAAGCGCCTTGGGCGATGCCCCAGGTTGCCGTGACGTCGTTGCCTGGGCCGCGGCGAAGCGGGTCGGCCTCGCCGAGCACCAGCCCGAGCGTCGATTTCCGGCTCGTCCCGAGGAGCACCGGGAAGCCGAGCGCGGCGACCTTTGCGAGGTCGCGCACGAGCAGAAGATTCTGTGCGGGCGTCTTGCCGAATCCGAAGCCTGGGTCCGTCCACAATTGTTCAGTAGGCATGCCGGAAGCTTGGGCGCAGCGCAGGGAGACGCGCAGATCCTGCAGTATTTCCGACCAGAAATCAGAGTAGTCCGCCTGCGCGCGACGGTGCATCAGGATGAGCGGGCAGCGGAGCGTGGCGCAAGCTGACCCCATCGGAGACTCGTCGGGCTGGGCGCCGAAGCGTCCTCCTTCGACATCATTCACCAGGTCGGCGCCGGCTTCCACGCAAGCGCGGGCAACCGCGGCTTTGTAGGTATCCACTGAGAGGGCCGCTTGCGGGAACCGGCGGCGGAGCGCCTTCACGACGGGGAGCAGGCGCGCGAGTTCGGTCGCGGCGTCGACGGGCGTCGCCCCAGGGCGGGTCGATTCCGCGCCCAGGTCGAGGACGTCCGCGCCTTCGGCGAGGAGCTTGTCCGCGTGGGCGAGGGCGGTGGCTTCATTGTGAACTTGGCCGCCATCCGAGAATGAGTCCGGGGCTAGGTTCATGATGCCCATGATCAAGGTGCGCTTCCGCCAGTCGGGCAGAGGGGTGCCATGTGGGCTGGTCCAGGACATAGGTTGGGGGTTAAAGAGGTGGCTCGGCGGTGCAACTCCCAAGGCGGTCGAGGGGTAGAAGGGAAGTGACGGCAGACTTATTAGACAGGATGATGGGGGGTTAAATGATATTAAGCCATTGCTGTTCAATGTTTTACATAAATAATCAACCCGAGGTAATCTCTCGAAGGGATTTAATGACCGGTTTGCCCTGCCGGGGCTTGCAAATTACATCCTTTTTACGGATTTTTCGGCGTCCGAACACATCCTTTATGTTTTCTCGCTTCTTTAGTCGGGTAGGTCTGCTGG
>CALEEU010000307.1 GCA_937875975.1 uncultured Opitutia bacterium
TCTTCGGGAGCGTCCACTCGGACGGATTGAGGCCGAAGCGGCTCGTATGATTGAGGGCGCCCTGCATCCCGACGCGGTTGGGATAGCATCCGGTCAGGAGCGCGGCGCGGCTGGCCGTACAGACCGCTTGGGCTACATAGAAATCCGTGAAGCGCGTCCCTTGTTTGGCCAGCGCATCGATGTTTGGCGTACGGATGTCCTTCGCGCCGAAGCAACCCACGTCGCCATACCCGAGGTCGTCGACCAAGATCAGCACGATGTTCGGCGGGCGATCCGCGGCGAGGGCGGCGGAGGCGAGTAGGAGCAGGAGGAGGCGGCGCATCAGATTCGTTCGAGCTTGATCGGATAGGTCTTGCCCGAGGCGAACTGGGCCACGATCAGGCTGCCGTCCGGATTGGCGATGACGTCGTGCGGGTGCGTGAACACATCGGCGGTATGCTTCATCGGCAGCAGCTTGCCGGCGGCGTCGTAGACGGGCGCGGAGCCGGCGATGTTCGAGACGACGCGGAGATCGCGGTCGAGGATCGATAGGAAGCCGCGGCTGTTGCGGTCCTTGGGCCAGTTGTCCGCGAGATGGGCCACGACGTAGTGCTGGCCGAAGCGGCGGATCTGGCGCGGGTTGCCGCCGGGGAGGTCGGTCTGGCTGAGCTTCTTGCCGTCGAGGTCTAGGCGCAGCAGGTATTGCTGATCGCTCATCGCGATGAGCATCGTCTCGGCGCTGTCGGCCGCCGTGTCGATCATGCCGCCGTGCGGTCCCCAGTGGACGATGCCGCCCTCGGGTCCGCCGAGGAGGCGCTTAAACGAGCCATCCGCGGCGTAGTGCAGGATGTAGTCCTTGCCGTAGCCATCGAGGACGTAGAATTCGCCGTCGGCCCGATGCAGCGTCCAGGAAGGACGGTAGTCGGCCTCCTTGACGTATTTGCCGGTATCCGCAGGCAGGCGCCATTCGCCGAGCTGTTCGCCGGAGAGGGCGAACCGGGTCACCGTGTGCAGATTGAGGTCGGTGATGAAGAGGGTGGATTTATTCCGATGAGGCGCGAGCGAGAGACCATGGGCTCCTGGGAACTTCGAGCCGGTCCATTTGTTCGCGAGTTTACCGGCTTCGTCGTAGAAGATGATATTATTGGCGACGTGATTGGTCAGCAGAACAATGTGTCCGTCGGCCGTGCGGGCGAGGCCGTGGCAATCGTTGACCGGCGTCTTTTCGTCGAGCACGCCCCAGCCGGGAACGACGCGATACTTGAAGTCGCCTTGGCCGAGGACTTCGGGCGACGAAGCCTGCGCGAAGGAGCGGCCGACCGCCCCATACCATGCACCGGCGAGGAGCGCGTGCTTGAGGAGTGAGCGGCGGCTGAGGGTCACGGGCTTACTTCTTCAGGACGCGGAGGCGGTGGTTCTCCGAGTCACCGACGAAGACGCTGCCGTCGGCGTCGACCCAGATGCCATGCGGGCGGGCGAGGCCGCACTTGAGCGGGTCGCCGTCGGGGCCGTCGTGCTTGGCGCCGGTGCCGATCATGAGTTCGAGGTTACCGGTCTTGGCGTCGACCATGCGGATCGAGTGGGATTCGGTGTCGACCAGCCAGGCGTTACCCTGGGCGTCGATCGCGACGCCTTTCGGTCCGCTAAGGGTGGCAAGCTTGGCGGGGCCGCCGTTGCCGGTGAAGCCCTTCTTGCCCGTGCCCGCGATGTGCGTGATCTTGTCGTTCTTGAGGTCGAGCTTGAAGACCTGGTTGCCTTCACGGGTGCAGACCCAGAGGTTGCCGGCCGCATCGAAGTCGATCGAGCGCGGTCCTTTGAGCGGCGTGCCTTTGACCGGGGCGCCATCGGGGGTGACGCCGGACTTACCCGTGCCGGCGATGGTGCTGATACGCTTGGTCTTCATGTCGACCTTGCGGATGACGTTGTTGCCGATGTCGCAGATGAAGAGGTCGCCGTTGGCGTCGAACTGGATGCTGTGGGGCT
>CALEEU010000308.1 GCA_937875975.1 uncultured Opitutia bacterium
AGGTCTGGGACGAACTCCACGCCAAGAACCCCAAGCTCAAGGTCGCGAACCTCTTTTGGTGGTACAACATGGGTACCGCAGCCGATATCTCCGTCACGCCGCGCCCGGTCTACAAGGCCGACGGCGGGAAGATCTTCGACATCGCGAGCTACCCGCAGCGTTTCAAGGAGCTGCTCAAGCGTGACCTCGGTGACTTCCCGTTCCATTCGTTCTGGGGTCCGCGCGCCGGCCTGCCGTCATCGCAGTGGATCGCCGATTCGGCCCGCTGGATTGAAGAGCACGAGCAGCCCGACCTCAGCCTGGTCTACCTGCCGCACCTCGACTACGACCTCCAGCGCTTCGGCCCCGCCGACCCGCGCTGCGACGTGGCCCGGCGTGATGTCGATAAGCTCGTCGGTGATCTCGCCGAATTCCTTGAGGCCCGCGGCGTCGAAGTCCTCATCGTCTCGGAATACGCCATCACCGCCGTCGATCGCGCCGTCCCGCTGAACAAGGTCCTGCGCGGGCATGGTTGGCTCGAGCTCAAGCCCGAGGACGGCAGCCTCACGCTTGACACCTTTAATTCGAAAGCCTTCGCCGTCGTCGACCACCAGGTCGCGCACGTCGTCGTCCTCGATCCGTCGGTCCGCGAGGAAGTCCGCAAAGTCCTGCTCGCCACCCCCGGCGTCGCCCAGGTGCTCGATGCCGACGGCCAGGCCGCCGCCGGCATCAAGCATGTGCGCAGCGGCGACTTCGTCGTCATCGCCGACGGCCACAGCTGGTTCTCTTATTACTGGTGGGAAGAAGGACAGGGTGAGCCCGACTTCGCGCGCTGCGTGGATATCCATCGAAAGCCTGGCTACGACCCCGTCGAACTGTTCATCGACCCCAAGATCCGTTTTCCGATGCTCAGCATCGCTTGGTTCCTGCTAAAGAAGAAGCTCGGCTTCAAGGCGCTCATGAAAGTCATCTCGCAGGACGCCTCGCTCGTGAAGGGCTCGCATGGTCGCCTCCCCGAGGACCCGCTCGACTGGCCCGTGCTCATCGCGCCGGCTGGAGCCGCCTTGCCCTCGCAGATCGCTTCGACCGACGTCTATGGTCGGATCGCGCTGGGCTTCTGAACGCATTCGCTCTGGTCTGGGGTTGATGCGGAACCTCGTGTGCACAGGGTAGTCGTATCCCCATGTTCGCCCGCAGTCTTGCCCTCGTCCTCGGCGTCGCCGCCTTCGCTGCGCCGTTCCCCGAGCCGCATAATAACCAGAAGGAGAGCATCCCCTTGCTCACCTCCGCGGATGCGCTGACGAAGCTACACCTCCCTGCGGGTTTCAAGGCCACGCTCTTCGCCGCCGAGCCAGACGTCCGTCAGCCGATCGCGATGTGCTGGGATGAACGCGGCCGCCTCTGGATTGCCGAGAACTATACCTACTCGGACGGCAAGGAGCGCTTCGACCTCAACCTGCGCGACCGGATCATCATCCTCGAGGATGCTGACCATGACGGCAAATTCGACAAGCGCACCGTCTTCACGGACGAGATCCAGATGCTCACCAGCATCGAGCGCGGCTTCGGCGGCGTCTGGGCCGTCTGCCCGCCGAACCTGGTCTTCATCCCGATGGACGGTGATAAGCCCGCCGGTCCGGCGAAGGTCGTGCTCGACGGTTTCAGCACCACCGCGGCGAGCCGTCATACTTTCGCCAACGGACTCAAGTGGGGACCGGACGGCTGGCTTTATGGTCGCGTCGGCATCTCGAGCACCTCGTGGGTCGACGTCCCGGGCGTGCCTAAGGAAAAGCGTCAGCCCACCGCCGGCGGCCTCTGGCGTTATCACCCGGTGACGAAGGTCTTCGAGCCGTACTGCCACGGCACCACCAACCCATGGGGTTCCGATTGGACCAAGGACCACGAGCTGCTCTTCATCAACACGGTCATCGGCCACGGCTGGCAGGGTATCCATGGCGCGCACCTCAAGCGCATGCATGGCGAGGACCCGTATCCGTTCATCTACGAACTCATCGACCAGCAGGCGGACCACTATCACTGGGACACCGGCAAGAAGTGGAACGACGCCGACGGCGGCCGCGGCGGCGCGGATAGCTTCGGCGGCGGGCATGCGCATGTCGGCATGATGATCTACCAAGGAGATAACTGGCCTTCGCAGTATCGCGACAAGCTCATGACGCTGAACCTGCACGGACGGCGCGTGAACGTCGAAGCCATCGAGCGCAAGGGCAGCGCGCTCGTCATGAAGCATCAGCCGGATATCCTTAAGTCGGACGACCCATGGTTCCGTGGCATCGAGCTGAGTCAGGGGCCAGACGGCGCCGTCACCATCCTTGATTGGAGCGATATCGGCGAGTGCCACGATCAGGATGGCATCCACCGTAGCACTGGCCGCATCTTCAAGGTCAGTTATGGCGAGCCCAAGCAGCCGGGCGTCGATTTCGCCAAAGCTACGCCCGCCGAACTCGTCGAGCTCCAGCGCAGTAAGAATGAGTGGCTCGTCCGTATGGCGCGCTGGGAACTGCGTGAGCGCGCCTGGAAAGGCGTCGACCTCTCGTCGGCTACCGCCGCTTGGGAGAAGCTCGCCGCCGAGACGGACAGCGTCCTGGCGCTCAACGCCCATTCGACCCTGCTGGCGATCCGTTCCGTCAAATCGGGCGACCAGCCTTTCGCTGCCCAGCATGCCAAGCATTACGGCATCGCAGCTATCCTCGCCGAGAAGCGTCAGGACGTCCTCGCGCGCCTGATCGAGCGCGAGCTCACCGAGCCGCTGGTGCGTCGGAACAACTCTCTGGCCAAGTTCGCGAACCACACCGGCTTCATCTCGGCCTGCGACGCCCAGGAATCTGCGCTCTTGCAGCTCGCGGGCGAAGTCCGCGGCCAGCGCGTACGTCTGGCCCTCGCTTCGGCGCTTCCGCATCTCAGCGTCCCTGTGCGCTCGCTGGTCGCCCAGCATCTCCTGCGCTTCGACCAAGACGCCACCGATCATAACCTGCCGCTCCTCGTCTGGACCGGTCTCCGGGAGCTCCCGTTCGCCGACCTCATCGACTGCGCGCACATCAGCCGCGTCCCGCAGGTCACCCAGCTCATCGCCCGGCGCATCGCCGAAGGCGCCGACAAAGATCCGGCGTCCCTGAATCAACTCCTCGCGAACGCCGCCGCCATGCCGGACGGGCAGGCTGAGATCGTCGCCGGCGTCGCCGCGGCTCTGCGCGGTTGGCGCAAGGCGCCCAAGCCGGCCGCATGGGAGACCTTCGTCGCTTCGATTCCCAAGGAACTCGCGTCCGCGCAGGATCAGGCCCGCCAGCTCAACGTCATCTTCGGCGACGGCCAGGCCCTCGACGAGATCCGTCGCATCGCCCTCGATGAGAAAGCACTCATGGAGCAGCGCCGGTCCGCCTTGCTTTCGCTCATCGAAGCCAAGGACAAGCAGCTCAAGCAGGTCTGCGAGAAGCTCATCTACGTCAAGGGCGTGAACATGGAGGCCATCCAGGGACTCACGCAGTTCGATCATGATGGCGTCGCTCAGCGCATCATCGACCGCTACACCCAGTTCTACCCGCATGAGCGTCCGCAGGTCATCATGGCGCTCGTCTCGCGTCCGCGCTTCGCATCCGATCTCCTCAAGGCCGTCGAAGCCGGCAAGATCCCCAAGGCTGATTTCGGTCCTTCCGCCGTGCGTCAGGTGCGCGCCTTCAACGACGCCAAGCTCAACGCACTCCTCAGCAAAGTCTGGGGCGAAACGCGTGAGACCTCGGCGGATAAGCTCAAGCTCGTCGCCGAACTCAAGGCCAGCCACACCGCGGACTTCCTCGCCAAGGCCGATCAAAGCAAGGGCAGGGCGCTCTATGCCGCCGTGTGTGGCCAGTGCCACAAGCTCTACGGTGAAGGCGGCGCGCTCGGACCGGACCTCACCGGCAGCGGCCGTCAGGACCTGAGCTACCTTCTCGAGAACATCGTCGACCCCAGCGCCGTCGTGGACGCCGCGTATTATCTCAACAGCATCACGCTCAAGGATGGACGCGTGCTCAGCGGCATCGTCGGGGCGCAGAGCGAGCGCACGCTCACGTTGCGTTCCGTCGGCCAGGAGACCGTGATCGACAAGCAGGACATCACCAAGCGGGAGACCTTGCCCATCTCGCTCATGCCGGAAGGCCTCCTCCAGGCCTTCACGCCTGAGCAGCAGCGCGACCTCCTCGCTTACCTCATGGGCAATTCCCAGGTCCCGCTGGCGAAGTAGAGTCAGCTTAGGGCCGGCCCATCTGGCCGATGAAGAAGAGCAGGCCGAGCAGGAACTCGCCGACGGCCCTGATCGGTTCGGGGACGGCCGCCAAGGCGGCGAGGGTGGTGAGGGCGGGGATGGTCATGGTGGGTTGGGGTGGAATGGGACTTAGGTCAGCGGACGCCTTCTGGTTCGGCGTCGAGGTCCGCGGGCGCGTCGACCGGACGGCTGGGTCGACGGTAGCCGGCGATCCAGACGGGCGCCGGGCCTTCGCCGCGGTTCGAGGTATCTTGGCGATGGGTCGCGCCGGTCAGCGTCTCGATGACCGACTCCAGGCAGTCCCAGAAGCGCACGGCCTCCAGGGCCGGGTTCACGAGGTTGGTAATCGGACAGTAGTAGGTGTTCTTGGGGTCGGTGTGGTGGACGGCGTGCTGGCGCGGCGTCAGCAGGATCCGCCAATCCTGCAGCTTGGCCACGACCGGGCCGACCTCGCCGCGCGACATGTGCGACCATTTGTGGACCTGGTTGGCGTTCACGCTCAGGAGGACGAAGAGCCAGACATGCCAGGTCAGGAGGTCGGCCCAGGCGGCCCCGCCGATGATCAGGGCGCCGAGGAGCAGGAGATCCCAGGAGCTCTGCCACCAGGAGAGGCGGGTGAAATAGCGCGGGCAGTGATGGTGGACGATGTTGGGGCGGATGAGGAGCGCCCCGACGACCGGGGTGTCCTCGGAGCCGTAGGCGTCCTCGAGCCAGTGCACGACGCCGGCGGCGAAATCGGCGAGGATCACGACGCCGAGGGCTTGGGCGAGAAGGGAGAGCAGGTTCATAACGTGAATATGATACCCCCGGAAGCGGTCGGACCGTTAATCGATAAACCTGATAGGGGGTATCGGCCGGGCGGGGTCAGGGGTTGCCTTGGCCCCGGGTTCGGCGACCATCGGACACGCCCCGGTCATGAACGTCCACCACCTCGAGTTGTTCTATTACGTGGCCAAGTACCAAGGCATCAGCGCCGCCGTGCGGCACATCCCTTACGGCATCCAGCAGCCCGCCGTCAGCGGCCAGATGTCGGCGCTGGAGTCCAATCTCGGCATCCGGCTTTTCGAGCGCACCCCGTTCCGGCTCACCGCTCCCGGGCGCAAGCTCTTCGGGCAGATCGAACCTTTCTTCGCCGGGCTGGACGGACTCGAGGCGCAGCTGCGCGACGCCGACCGGCCGGAGCTGCGGCTCGGCGCCTCGGAACTCGTCCTCCGCCTGCACATCCCGACCGTCACGCAACGCCTGCGGTCACGCTATCCGAAGCTGCAGCTCAGCCTCACGCCGGGGTATCAGATCCAGTTCGAGACCTGGTTGCGCGAAGGCGTCATCGACCTCGCCATCGTCCCGCTCGAAGCCAAGACCCAAGGGCGGCAGAGCCAGCTGCGGCTCGTGCGGGTGCCGCTCGTCCTGCTCGTCCCGAAGAAATCGCCGTGGAAGCGCGCGGCCGACCTCTGGAAGCAGAAGAAACTTTCGCTTCCGCTCATCGCCTTGCCGCCGGACTCGAGCGTCACCCGAAGCTTCTTCCGCGACCTGCGCCGGCTGGGAGTGACCTGGTCGCAGACCAAGGAAGCCGCCTCCATGGAGATGGTCACCAGTTACGTCGCCACCGGCGAAGGCCTCGGCGTGAACCTCGCCATCGCGGACGCCATCGCCAATCCCGGCATCCGGGCGCTCCCCCTCGACGGTTTCGCCCCGATGGAGATCGGCCTACGTTGGACCGGCGAACTGACGCCGCTCCTGCGCGACACCATCCTTGAACTCCAGCGTTACGCGCGGGAGACCTGGCCCGAGTGGGCGATCGACGAACCCTTGCCCGAGCCCAAGAAGCCTGGGCGGCGGAAGGCCTGATTCAGCGCTTCGCGAGCGCCTGCGTGATCGCCACGCAGGCTAGCGCGGCGTTCTCGGCGCGGAGGACCGTCGGGCCCAGCACCACGGGCATGAATCCCGCGGCGCGGGCGGCGGCGTATTCTTCCGAGGTCAGGTCGCCTTCGGGGCCGATGAGCCAGGTGACCTTCGAGGCTTTCGTGAAATCCAGGTGCGCGACCGCTTCGGCGTCGAACTCGAGCGAGCCCGTGAGACGCAGTTCGCCTTCGACGGCGGCCGGCAGGCGTTCGATCCACTCGCGGAAGCGCATCGGCGCGGCGATCTCAGCGCGCCACGGATGGCCAGACTGCTTGCAGGCCTCGACGGCCTGCTGTTGCCAGCGTTCGCGGCGGGTACGGGCGCGGTCGGCGTCGAGCTTCACTTCGCAACGCGCGGTCTCGAGCGGGATGACGCCGGCGGCGCCGGCTTCGCAGCAGGAGCGGACCAGGTCATCCATCGTGCCGCCCTTGGGCATCCCTTGCGCGACAGTGATCGCAGGTGAAAGCGGATCGGCCACGCGAGCGCGGACCACTTCGACTACCGCGGCGTCACCGTCGGCGGAAGCGAGCTTGCCTTCGACGACTAGGCCTTCGCCGTCGAGCAGCACGACCGCGTCACCGCGACGGGCGCGGAGGCTGCGGACCACGTGGGCGGATTCGTCAGCCGATAGCTTCACAAAGGCGCCGGGCTTACAGGCCGGGGCTTGTTCGTGATCGATCCAGACGCGGAGAGGACTCATCAGGCGAGGGCGACCGGGCGGTCGTAGGAAGGATCCCAGTCTTTCCAGACCGGCTCGTAACCGTGGGCGCGGAGCATCGCGGCGACTTCTTCGGGCGAGCGGTCGTCTTCGATTGCGAATTGCTCGAGTGAGGCCTCGCGGCCTTCAGCGTAACCGCCCGGGTTCGTGTGCGAGCCCGCGCTCATCGCTGTCACGCCCACGCGACAGGCGTGGTCGCGGAACTTGCGGCTCTCGCGGGTGCTCAACGTCAGTTCGACTTCGGAGCTCAGCAGGCGGAAGGCGCAGATCGCTTGGACCAGGTCGCGGTCGGTCATCTCCACCTTCGGCTGCAGTTCGCCTTCGTGCGGGCGGATGCGCGGGAAGGAGACGCTGTAGCGGCTCTGCCAGTGTTTCCGTTCGAGCCAGCGGAGGTGGAGGGCCGTGAAGAAACATTCCGCGCGCCAATCCTCGAGGCCGAAGAGAGCGCCGAGGCCGATCTTATGGACGCCCGCGGCGCCGACGCGATCCGGGGCGTCGAGGCGATAGGCGAAATCGGATTTACGTCCCTTCGGGTGATGGACGTTATAGGTCTCGCGGTGGTAGGTCTCCTGATAGACCAGCACCGCGTTGAGGCCATGCTTACGGAGCTCGACGTATTCTGCGGTCTCCATCGGCTGTACTTCCATCGACAGCGACGAGAAGTGCGGGCGGAGCAGGTCGAGGGCCTGCACGAAGTAGGGCACTTCGACCTTGTTGGATTCGCCCGTCAGGATGAGCAGGTGATCGAAGCCCAGCTTCTTGAGCGCGCCTGCTTCGCGGAGGATCTCGCCCGGATTGAGCGTCCGGCGCGGGACTTTATTACCGGCCGAGAAGCCGCAGTAGGTGCAGACGTTCTGGCACTCGTTGGAAAGGTAGGCCGGGGCGAAGAGCTGCATCGTGCGGCCGTAGCGTCGGAGCGTGCGCTCATGGCTCAGGCGGGCCATCCGTTCCAGATGAGGCGCGGCGGCCGGCGAGATCAGCGCCTTGAAATCTTCCAGGTCGGCCGAGTCGGCTTCGGCGCGGGCGAGCGCGCGGAGTACATCGGCGTCGGTCTTGGCCGCGACGGACTCGAGGACCTCGTCCCAGGGATGGGCGGCATGGACTTCGGCGAACGACATCAGGCCCGTCACTGTGGGCCAAAAACTGCGCAGGGCAAGGGCGGGCGCGCGCTCAGAGCGTCGCGGCGTAACCGGCGGCGTCGAGGAGGGCGCCCAGCTCGGCCGGATTCTTCACCTTCACCTTGATCATCCAGGCGCCGCCATACGGTTCGCGGTTCACCAGGTCGGGAGAATTATTCAGGTCGGCGTTGGCCTCGACGACCTCGCAGGAGATGGGGCTGTAGAGGTCGGAGGCGGCCTTGACCGATTCCACCGTGCCGAAGACGTCGCCATGGTTGAAGGACGCGCCGATCTTCGGGAGGTCGACGAACGTCACGTCTCCCAGCGCGGCCTGAGCGTGGTCCGTGATGCCGATGACCGCGGTACCGTCGGCGGCGACCTTGATCCACTCGTGATCCTTGGTGTAATGGAGGTCGGCAGGGACGTTGCTCATGGCTTCTGGGTAAAGCGGGTGGGGATTATTTCAACCCTTCACTTCACGAAAGGCTCGGCCGAGAGGCGCAGCGGGATGCGGTTGCCGCGGATATCGACCGTCAGCGTGGCGGAGGCCGCGTGGCCGGCGGCGACGAGGGCCGTGCCGATCGGCTTGCCGAGGACCGGGGACTGCGTGCCGGAGAGTACTTCGCCGACCGGCGTCTCGCCGGAGTAGACCACCGCGCCTTGGCGGGCGATGCGGCGATCATCGAGCGAGAACAGCACCACCGAGGAGGACGGGCCGCCTTGGGCTTGGCGGTGGAGCGCCTCGCGGCCGATGAAGTCGGGCTTCGCGAACTTCACCGTCCAGCCGAGGCTGGCCTGGATGGGCGAGATCTTCTCGGAGATCTCGTGTCCGTAGAGCGGGTAATTCGCTTCGAGGCGGAGCGAGTCGCGGGCGCCGAGGCCGGCCGGGACGAGGCCGTGAGGCTTGCCGGCGGCAAGGAGCGCGCGGGCGACCTTCTCGGCGGAGGCCGCGGGCAGGTAGAGCTCGAAGCCGGGCGAACCCGTGTAGCCCGTGCGGGAGATGAGGCAGCCGGCGACGCCGGCCACTTCGCCGAACTCGAAGCCGAAACGCTTGATCGACGCGAGCGGCGTCGCGGTCGTCAGCGCGAGGATGGCTTCGGCGCGCGGGCCTTGGAGCGCGAGCTGGGCCCAGGCGGCGCATTCGTCGAGCACCTCGACCTGATGGGTGCCGATGTGGGCGCGCATCCAGGCGATGTCCTTCGGCGCGTTGGAAGCGTTGAGGCAGATCAGGAATTCGTCGTCGGCGAGGCGGTAGACGATCAGGTCGTCGACGCAACCGCCGTCGGGCTGGCACATCACCGTGTAGCGAGCCATCCCCACCTTGATCGTGGCCATCTCGTTGGTCATGATGCCGTCGAGGAACTTCGCCGCATCGCGGCCGCGCACGCGGGCCTCGCCCATGTGCGAGACGTCGAAGAGCCCGGCCGCTTGGCGGACCGCCATGTGCTCCTCGATGATGCCCGTGTATTGTACCGGCATCTCCCAGCCGGCGAAGGGGACGATGCGTCCGCCGAGTTCGACGTGCAGGGCGAAGAGAGGCGTGCGGGAGAGGGTGTCCGACATAGGCACGCTAAGGTGCGGAGCTCCGCTTTCCTTCCAACAAAAAAGCCCGGCTTTGCGGCCGGGCTTTTTAAGGCGGAACGAAGTCCGGCTTAGAGAGCGAGTTCCTTGCGGAGCTCGGAGAGGGAGGCCTTGTATTCTTCCTCCGTGATGGCCTTGGTGCGACGCTTGCTTTCGAGCAGGGCGTAGCGGGCGTTGAATTCGGAATACTTCAGGGCGTCGGCCTGGGCCTTGGCGGCAGCGGCGACCTTGTTAGCTTCGGTGACCTTGGCCTCGGCAGCCATGTTGGCTTCGGTGACCTTGGCGTTGGCGTCGGCGACCTTGGCGTCGGCAGCCTTAGCGGCGTCGGCCAGCTTGGCTTCGGCGGCGAGGCGTTCGTCAGCGACGGTCTTCTCGGCGTTCTTGATGGCTTCGGCTACCTTGGCGTCCGTGGCGGCCTTGTTGGCTTCGGCGGCCTTAGCTTCGTCGGCCTTCGCCTTAGCGAGGGCTTCGTTAGCCACGGCGACGGCGGCCTTCTGCTCTTCGAGTGCTTTCTGTAGGTCGGCGAGCCCCTTGGCCGCTTCGGCCTTGGCGGTGGCGGTGGAGGTGTTGGCGGCGCGGGCGAGTTCGTCGGCGCGGGCGTTCAGGGCCTTGATCGCGGCGTTCGAATTGGCCTGCGATGCGTTGAGGGCCTTGATCTCGGCGGCGT
>CALEEU010000309.1 GCA_937875975.1 uncultured Opitutia bacterium
TCGACTTCGTCGTAGTTGATGCGGCCGTCAGCACCCACCCCGTAGTGGACGACGGTGTAGAGCTTGCCGGAGAAGTTCGCGGAGTTGCCGTGCGTGAGGTGACCGCCATGCGACAGGTTCATGGTCAGAATCTTGTCGCCGGGCTTGATGGTCGCGAAGTAGACGGCGGCATTAGCTTGGCTGCCGGAGTGCGGCTGGACGTTGGCGTGGTCAGCACCGAAGAGGGCCTTGGCGCGGTCGATGGCCAGCTGCTCGACTTGGTCGACGATTTCGCAACCGCCGTACCAGCGCTTACCGGGATAACCTTCGGCATACTTGTTGGTGAGGATGCTGCCCTGGGCTTCCATGACGGCGGGAAGCGTGAAGTTCTCGGAGGCAATCAGCTCGATGTGCGTCTGCTGGCGCTTGAGCTCGGCCTTAATCAGGCGGTCGATCTCCGGATCAAGCTGGGCGAGAGGGATGCGGCGAATGGCGGTCATAGTTGGAATGGAGAAAGGGCAAATCGTGCGAGGAATCGTGGCAACGGCAAATCGGCGGGGTTATCCACATGGGGACTCCAGCTTATCCACGCGCCGGGTATGCCGGCCGGCTTCGAATTCGGCGGCCAGGAAGGCCTCGACGCACGCCAAGGCGGTCGGGAGGTCGACGTATTTGGCCCCAAAACACAGGACATTGGCGTCGTTATGGCGACGGCTCTGGCCGGCGGCGTCGGCGCTCTGGACGAGGGCGGCCCGAATGCCGCGCACCTTGTTGGCAGCGATGGAGATGCCAATGCCGGTCGTGCAGACGAGGATACCGAACTTTGCGCTACCACCGACGACATCGGCGGCCACGGCATGGGCATAGTCCGGATAGTCGCAGGAGGCCTCGGTCTCGGTACCGCGATCGAGGATGGCGTAACCCTTGGCCTTCAGCGCTTCAATCAGGCCGCGTCGCAAGGCGAGTCCGCCGTGGTCACTGCCAAAGGAAAGCGTAAGCGGGGTGGTCATCGGGAAAGATTCTGGCGCAGAAACTCCACCATCGCAGGGATGGCTTCAACCATGGAATCGCGGCACTCCTCGTAATCGCGATAACCGCCGCCGAACGGGTCGGGAATATCCCGCGGGACGTCCGTCGGCAGGACGTCGCGCAGGAGGAGCACGAAAGCGGGCAGGACGTCGAAACGAGAATGCAAGGCGGCGAGGTGCGACTCAGTCATGCCGAAGATCACGACACTACGGTCGACATCCGCCTGACTTAGCAGCCGGCTGCGGTGACCAGAGACGTCCAGGCCGATACGTTGCATGGCCTTGACCGAATTGGCGGACGGCGGCTGACCGCCCTCCGCGGCGAGACCGAATGAGGCGACCTTCAGCTTCTCGAGCCCCTGCCCTCGCTTGACTAGGGTCGCCCGGAGCAACGCCTCCGCCATCGGACTGCGACAGGTATTACCTGTGCAGACAAACGTGACGGTGTCTCGTTCGACGGCCATGCGATTCAAGATGAGGGATAAGCCCCTCGGTTCAAGTGTTCAAACCACCCCGTCGCGACGGAGCTGGCGATAACCGATATCCCGACGGTAGTGACACCCTTCGAACTTAATCTGGGGGACGACGGCGTAGGCCCGGCGGGCGGCTTCCTGGAGGGTCGGGCCATGGGCCACCACGCCAAGGACGCGGCCGCCGGAGGTGACAACCCGTCCGTCTGGCAGGCGCTTGGTGCCACCATGAACAATGTCCACGCCCTCAGGCAGGGACGCAGGCAAGGTAATGGGGTCGTCCTTGCGGATCTCGCCAGGATAACCACCAGCAGCGAGGACGATGATGATCGTGGCGCCCGGACGCAGCTTCACGGCCGAAGGACGGAAGCGGCCATGGGCGATGTCTTCCATGATCTGCACGGGGTCGGTCTCAAGCGACGGCATGAGCACCTGGCACTCGGGATCACCGAAGCGCACGTTGAACTCGACGACCTTGGGTCCGGTCGCGGTGACCATGATGCCGACGTAGAGCGTGCCGCGGTAATCAATGCCGTCGGCCTGGAGGCCGCGCAGCGTGGGCGCGATGATCTCCTCGCGGAGACGACGTTCGACCTCAGGCGTGACAACCGTGGTGGGAGCGTAAGCGCCCATACCGCCCGTGTTGAGGCCAGTGTCGCCTTCGCCGACGCGCTTATGGTCCTGGCTCGGCGGGAGCATGAGGTATTCGTCGCGACATACCATGAGCATGATCGACGCCTCTTCGCCCTGCATGAATTCTTCGATGACGACCTCGTCGCCCGACGCGCCGAAGACCTTCGTCTCCATCATGTCGCGCAGCGCGGCTTCAGCTTCGGCGAGCGTGGTCGCGATGACGACGCCCTTCCCTGCTGCCAGGCCCGAAGCCTTGATGACAATCGGGATAGGTTGCTTGCGCACGTACTCCAGCGCAGGCGCAAGCGAGCGGAACGTCTCCGAAGCGGCGGTGGGTACCTTATGGCGCACCATGAAATCTTTACTGAAGGCCTTGCTAGCCTCGAGGCGCGCGCCGGATGCGAGCGGACCGTAGGCCGGGATACCGGCGGCTTCGAGGGCGTCGACCACGCCCGCGGCGAGCGGAACCTCGGGGCCGACGATCACGAAGGTGGAGGCCGTGCGACGGACAAGTTCCAGGACGGCGGCCGGGTTGGCGGCATCGACCTCCAAGCACTCGGCTTCAAGGGCCATACCGCCGTTGCCGGGGGCCACGCGGACCTTGGCCACGCGGGGGCTGCGGAGGCAGGCCTTGAGCAAGGCATGCTCCCGACCGCCGGAGCCGAGGATGAGGACGTCGAGTTTTCCCTGCGTAGCCATGTCCCTACTACTGCGGGGTGTCGGGTTTGATGTGAACCAAAAACAGGGCCGGCCCGTTTCCGGACCGACCCAGCCTAAATTGGTGCTCAGGCCGGGACTTGAACCCGGACACCTTGCGGCACATGCACCTCAAGCATGCGTGTCTGCCATTCCACCACCTGAGCAATAAAGGAAGGTGCACGCTGGAACTCCTGACGGCTGGTGCAAGTAAAAAGCGATTGTGCTGATGCTTGCCAAGCGGTCATCTTTCCCAACGCTCACTTCCTCAATGTCCTCCGACTCGGCCGAAAACAACCCTCCCAAGGAAAAGTCCTTTGAACTGGACCTCTCTTCCCTTGGTTTCGGGCCCTCCTGGGTCAGCGGACCCTCCGAGAAGGTGAGCTCCGGCAACGGCGGCCCCCGCCGCGATGGCGATCGCCCGCGTTTCCGTGATGGTCCTCCCCGTGACGGACAGAGCCGCGGCCCTCGTCGTGACGGTCCTGGCGCCGGACCTGGCGGACCCCGTCGTGATGGTCCAGGTGGACCTCGTCGCGATGATCGTCGTCGCGATGACCGCGGCCCTTCCCGTTTCGAAGACGCACCGGTCTTCCGTCCCGTCATCGCTAGCGCTTTCTTCCCGGATGACGCGAAGTTTGAAA
>CALEEU010000310.1 GCA_937875975.1 uncultured Opitutia bacterium
TCCTGGGGTAGGGACGTGATTGCCATCACGTCCGTGGGCGGACGGACTTCGGGAGGACAGAAGGCTTGCCCGGGGCTCAACGTACGTGCCGATGCGAACGGCGGCCATGGCAATGGCCAGCCCTACCACGAGACAGCTATGTCGTGACGCGGTCCCGACCCTACCCCGTGTCCACGTGTCAACTTGCCAACGTGTCCCCTCGAAAGCGCCTCGCGCTTTCGCTCAACGCAAAGATCGCAGATAAGCCACCAAATCGACCAGTTCCTTTTCGGAAAGCATGCCATCGAGACCGGCGGGCATAAGGCTCGTGGTCAGCTGCGTCGAAGAAGCGATCGCCTCGTTGGGTAGCAGACGAACCTGCCCCGAAGCCTCCTTGACGGTCACGCCCTCGGCGGAGCGCGCCTGGATGAGCCCGAGCACGCTAGACCCGTCGGTGAGCTGGAACGAATTGAGGTCGTAGTCGCGCGCGATGTTGTAGCTCGGGAAGAGGATGCTCTCGACGATTTCCCGCTCCGCACGGATGCCACCGATCTTGGTCAGGTTCGGCCCGAGCTCGTTGCCCTTGTCGCCGATCTTATGGCAAGCGAGGCAGGCGCCGCGGCCGGATTCATAGACGGCACGACCGGCGATAGGGTCGCCCTTCTTCACCGCAGCTTGGGCGAGTGGGACGAGCCGTTCCTTTTTAGCTTCGTTGGCCGCGAGCGCGGCGTCAAACGACGGCTCGAGGACTTCATAGATCTCACGCGGGAGGAAGCCGAAAGCTTTGCGCACGAGATCCTGGCGGAACGTACCGAGCATAGGCGACTTGCTGAGCGCGACGGCGATCTTCCGGCCGGTATCCTTGGAGATGCGCTTGTAGTTCTGCGGTACGGCAAGCGCGACGAGGAGTTCGCTCTGCTCGAGCGGGCCGGCGTTCGGCAGCAACGCGAGATAAGCGTCCCACTGCGCAGGGGTGAGCTTCGTGTTGGCGAGACGTGCGGCAGCGTCCATGCGCAGTCCGGGATTCGCCGGATCGACAAAGAGGTCGGTGAGCAACTTGAACGCAGGGTCGGTGAGGCCTTCGCCGCTCCCGGATAACGCGAGCAAGGCCTTGAGACGGAGCGAAGCAGGCTTGGTGGTGTCGACGGAGACGGCGTTCAAGGCCTCGTCGAAGCGCTTGTCCTTCACGCGCGCAAGGGCGTCGAGCAAGAGCGGCGAGGCACCCTTGGCGAGCTGCGCCTGGAGCGGCGCATTCCAGAACTGGGCGTCGACCTTGCCCGGCTGGGCCGCGATGGCCCGCAGCGCGGCCTGACGGACGAGGGTCTTCTCGTGCCCGAGCATCCGGGCGATGCCCTTCGCGACGCCGGGATGGCCGGCGAGCGCGCTCGCCAGCTTACCCATGGCAGCGACCTGCGTGGCGGTGGGCGCGGGTTGCGCGAGCCACTGGCCAAAGATCGGCGCGAGGATCGTATCGGCGTCAGGCGCCTTGATCAGGGCGAGATAAGCATTCTTGGCGAGTGCGGCGTCAGCCGAATCCGCCTGACTGAGCGCGAACTTCAGGACATCGCCGTAGTCAGACTCCTTGGCCCGGGTCTGCGAGACGATGCGGAGGAGACGGGCCTGCGCGACCGGTCCCTTGGCGGTGGTGAGATCGGCGGCGGTGAAACCGGCGAGACGCATGCCCGCGGTGAGGATGGCGTGCTCGAGCACGAGGTCAGCTTCGCGTGCCAGGAGCCCACGGATGGCCGCGGTGACGGCCGGCGACTTGGCCTCACGGAAGGTCAGGCCTTCGAGGCCGCGACGCACGACCGCCTGGTCGGCGGACGAAAGTTGGGCGACAAGTTCGGCATCGGTCTTCACCGGGGCGGGTGCGAAGGGACGGTGCGCCTTGGCGACGGCCTCATGGGCGGCCTTCCCTTCGGCGGTGCGACGCACGCGGTAGATCGCGCCGGGGACGTTCGCCACGCCCTGCAGGCTCGAGGGGCAATGGGAATACCAAGTGCCGGTGTCGACAATCAGCAACGAACCGTCGGGGGCCTCGATCACGTCGGAGAGGTGCGCACCTTTGCGGTCGAGGGTGAAGAAATCGTGCTCGGTCGCCTGATAAGTGGAACCCTCGGGCTTCAGTTCGAACCGGACGATCTTCTGAGAATTGTAGTAGGAGACGAGGAGGTGAAGGTTATCCGGGCCAGACGAAAGCGGATGGTCGACGGGCGCGATCCGGTCACCGGTCTTCCAGAAGGCGCAGCCGCTGGGAACGACGTGGCCGAGTTCCTTGAGGATCGGCATGCGCTCGTGGGTGCGCGGGAGGTCGGCGATGATACGCAGGAAATCCGGGCGCTCATAGACGCCGCCGAGCTGCCACTGCATGAGGGTATCGACGCGCGGGCTGCCGAAATAGAGGTCGACGGTACCGACGACCTCGCCGGTCGGGGTAAAGTCGATGCTGGCCGGATTATCGGCGCAGCCTAGGGCATGCCAGCGGATGTCGCTACCGTCGGTCTTCATCGACCAGACGCCACTGTTGAGGCCGGCGTGCACGAGCGTGCCGTCCTTCTGCTTCACAGTATGGCCCTTGCGGCCATGTGTCCAATAGAGCCGGCCGTCGGGGTGGAGGCGGGGGCCGTGACAGTCGGCGCCGTTGGCCGTCCAGGCGAAGCCGTCCACGACGAGCTCGCGCTTCTCGGCGACGCCGTCGTCATCCGCATCGGTGAACTTCCAGATACCGGGGGGCGAGGCGACGAAGAGACTACCATCGGCCCAGCAGCCGCCCTTGGGGACGGCGAGTTTATCCGCGAAGACGGTGCTGCGCTCGAATACTCCGTCGCCGTCCCGGTCCTCGAGCATGAGGACGCGATTCGGGAGGACGGCTTCGAACTTCTTCGGGCTCCAATTTACGCCAGCGGAGTCGCCTACGAAGAGGCGGCCACGGTCATCGACGCATCCCATGGTGGGATTGGCTACCATTGGAGAGGTGGCGGCGACGACCATTTCAAAACCCACCGGGAGCTTATGCTTCAGTCCGCCCTGCGGCAGCTGATCCTTGCTCAACTCGAGAAACTGGGGGCGATAAGCGTAGGAGGGAAACTCCTCACCGTCACCGTGGACGGCCGGCTTGGCGGCACCCCACTTCTCCTTGAACTCCCCGAGCGGGTAGAGTTCGTAGCGACGCACGAACATCTCCGCGGCTTCGACCTGCAGGAGGATGCGGCCTTGGCTGGGCTTGCACTCGAAGGCTTCGTTCACCTTCACGCCATTGACGAAGTACTGGAGCGTGTCGCCCTTGGCGATCACCTCGAAACGGGTCCACTGACCCATCGGCGACTCGACGTCATCCTTACCGCGGAAGCCGATGGTATCTTTCCAATCCACATCACGCTTCTGCCAATTGAGGCGGCCGCCCTTCATGGTCTGGCGAGGAGCACCCGGGGTCCAGACCTTCTCCTTATCGCGATCAAGTCCGACTTCGGCGCTGATGGAGGCCTCGAGCACGGTGCCGTCGGCGAGCTTCGGCGCGAGGACGAGGATATCGCCCACGCCGCCTTCGATGATCTGGGCTTCGATGCTGGCCATCCAGCTGCCACCCACGGTGCCCTGCGGGCCGTAGCAATGGACGAGGATGCCGTTGTCGCGCGTGGCCTTGGCGCGCTTGCCCCAAGTCTTGTCGCCCCACTTGAACTCGATGACGAGGTGGTAGTCCTTAAAGCTATCGTTGGTGGTGATGCCGCCATAGCCGTTGCCACTCACGTGGAACAACCCGTCCGGCTCGAACTTGAAGACGTTCTTAGGATCGTCGACGATATCAGCCTTGGGGTTGATATGTATCTCGGCCTTTCCCTCGCGGAAAAGATCGAGGACGTTGACCTTCTTGGTGACGGCCTGCGCGACCGGTTCCGGCGGCAGGACGATCTTGGCGACCGGCTCCTTGCTCTGCGCGGAAAGTCCGAGGACGGACATCAGCGCGAACACGAAGGCGGCGAGGGGGGGGGTTCTCATGGG
>CALEEU010000311.1 GCA_937875975.1 uncultured Opitutia bacterium
TCAAGAAGACCCTCTCCGACCCCAAGGTCACCGAGGAAGCTTTCTACGAAGCCCAGCGTGCCCTCGCCAAGCTGCCCCGCAGCTCGTCGAAGGTCCGTCAGAAGAACCGCTGTTCCATCTCCGGTCGTCCGCGTGCGTTCATCCGCAAGTTCGGCCTTTCCCGTATCACCTTCCGCGAGCTCGCGCTCAACGGCCAGATTCCCGGCGTCACCAAGGCCTCCTGGTAATCCAACAGAAAAAACAAAACCATGTCCGCTTCTACTGACACCGTCGGGGATTTCCTGACCTCCATCCGCAACGCATCGCAGGCCAATAAGGCTGTGATTACCGTCCAGTGGTCACGCCTTCGTGAAGGCGTTGCCAAGATCCTCGTTGACGCTGGTTACGTCGCCTCCGCCCGCAAGGCCGAGCGCGAAGGCCTCCCCGTCCTCGAGCTCTCCCTCAAGTACGTTGCCGGCGTTCCCGCCATCACCAGCATCGAGCGCGTCTCGACCCCTGGTCGTCGCGTCTACGCCGGATACTCTTCCGTTCCGAAAGTCATCGGCGGCATGGGCGTCTCCATTCTCACCACCTCCCGTGGCGTCATGACCGACGCCGAAGCCCGCCGCCAGAAGGTCGGTGGCGAGCTCCTCGCGAAGGTCTGGTAATCCGTCCAACCCCTTAAAACAAGAAACTCCATGAGCCGAATTGGTAAGCAGCCCGTCAACATCCCCGACAAGGTGACCGTGTCCATCAAGGACAACGTCGTCGTCGTCAAGGGACCTAAGGGCGAACTCTCGAAACCCTTCCCGAAGGAAATCGGCGTCGTCGTCGACGCCCAGATTGTCAACGTCACTGACCTCACCGAGATCAAGGACTCTGCCGGAAAGATCCAGAAGCCCGGCACCGCCGGCGCTCTCCATGGTACCGTCCGCGCCCTCATCCGCAATATGTGCGAAGGCGTGGCCACCGGTTACTCCAAGACCCTCCTGATCGAAGGCGTCGGTTTCAAGGCTGCCCTCAAGGGTAACGTCCTCGACCTCGCTCTCGGTTACTCCCACCCGATCCGCTACACCATCCCGACCGGCGTCAACGTCGTCGTCACCGATGGCACCAAGCTGGTGATCACCGGCGCCGACCGCCACATGGTCGGCCAGGTCGCTTCCTCGATCAAGCTCTACAAGCCGGTCGAGCCTTACAAGGGTAAGGGCGTCCGCGTCGAAGGGGAATTCGTCCGCCGTAAGGAAGGCAAGAAGACGGCCTAATCCGCCCGAACCGAACACATTCCATGAAACTGCAGAAGAAGAATCTCCTAGCGCAGAAGCGCCGCTGGCGCATCCGCAAGACGGTGCGCGGCACCGCCGCCCGTCCCCGTCTGGCCCTCAAGATGACCCACATGCATCTCTACGCCCAGGCCATCGACGACGACAAGGGCGTGACCCTCGTCTCGCTCGCCTCCACCTCCAAGGATCTCCGCGGACAGAAGCTGAA
>CALEEU010000312.1 GCA_937875975.1 uncultured Opitutia bacterium
GTCGTGACGGTCCCCGCGTCCTTCCAGATCTCGCAACGCGAAGACACTTTGCTGGCCGCGGATCTCGGCGGTCTCACGCTCGGCCACGGCGACCTGCTCGACGAACCGCTGGCCGCCTTCCTTGATTTCATCGCCCGCCAAGGCCAGGCGGCGCTCGACGGGATCAGCGAAGAGACGGAGACGATGATCATCGATTTCGGCGGCGGGACGTGCGACGTCGCAATCTTTACCCTCCGCCGCCAAGCCGACGGCACCCTCAGCGTCAGCCCGCGCGCCGTCTCTCGCTACCACCGCCTCGGCGGCGCCGACATCGACCGCGCAATCGTGCATGCGGTCCTCATTCCCGAGCTGGCCCGCCAGAATGACATCGACCTCGGCGAATGGGAATACGAAGTCCGCAAGGAGCAGCTCGAACCCCAGCTACTGGCCACGGCGGAACAACTGAAGACGGGGCTTTGCGAACTGCTCGCCCATCGCCAAGCCCACGGTGCCGATCTCCGCACGATTCTGCCCGACACGATCAAGACCTATCCCGGCATCCAAACCCTCCGCCTAGCCGACGGTAAGTTGCTCAAGCTCACCACCCCGACGCTCGACGGGGTCCGCTTCGCCGAGCTGATGGAGCCGTTCCTCGACGACGAAAGCCTCCAGGCGCATGAAGACGAATATACTCTCAGCTGCTCGGTGTTCGCCCCAATCGCCGACGCCCTCGAACGCGCCAAGCTCCGCCCAGACCAGGTCGGCTTCCTACTCGCCGTCGGCGGGAGCTCCCTCAACCCGCTGGTCATCCGCGCCCTCCAAGACTACTTCGGCGAGTTCCTGGTGCACCGCTTTGACTCGGCCTTGGATATGCAGGTCGCCGTCGCACGCGGCGCCGCCTATCACGCGCTCCTTCTGCATCTCTACGGCCGCAGTCTCCTCACGCCTGTCGCCAGCGACGTGCTGCGCCTCGAGACGGACCAAGGGCTCATCGAAATCGTCGCCCGTGGACAAGCCCTTCCGGCCGCGGGCGACCTGCGCCCTTCCGACCGAAATCGGATCGTCGCCCCAGGCGGCCCGATCCGCATCTCTTTCTGGGCTGGCTTCGGTCCCGACGCGCGACCGGTCTTCGCCGGTCTCACGCAGCCCATTCCGGCAGGGATGGCGTTGACGCTTTCCTACGACCTCGACGCCAACCAACGCTTCACCTTCGGGCTGACGCCGGCCGACGGGGGTGAGACGTTCGAAGGTCGCATCGAATCCCCACTCCATAACGTGGTCAATCCCGGCAAGGATCGCGAGATGATCCTGCGCATCGAACGCGGCATCCGCGCCGGCGAGATCTCTCCAGAATCAATTCCCGCCCGCCTCCTGGAACTTGCGCTCCTCCACAGCAAGGTCGGCATGCACGACAAGGCCATCGCCCTGCTCAAACGCCTGATCCGCCAACAGCCCGAATACCGGCAAAGCGGCCTCTGCCATCTGGCCAATATCTACGGACGCAAAGGCGACGCTTATCGGCAGGAGAAATGCTTCCTTGATGCGGTCATCGCGGGCAGCGCGATGGCCCTGCTCAACTTGGCCAACCTTTATTCCCGCACCGGCCGCTGGGCCGATGCCGAAGAGATGTGCCGCCGCTTCGAAGCCGAGGAACCTAGCGCGATCGGACTGGTCCTGCTCTCCCGCTGCCTCCGCGCCCAAGGGCGGAAAGAGGAAGCCGACGAGACGCTCGACGATGCCTTTACCCGCTTCGGCCAAGACCTGACCGCCCTCGACGACGTGTCCTTCTCCTGGTACCAGACGGCGGTGACGATGCGCGACGACCCCCGACGCCGCATGCAAGCGGACAACGAAGAACATCGCCGCAAACAGGTCGCCACCAATGTCCCTCGTCCGATGCGGGATGGCGAACTGCCCCACCTCGAGTCGGACTCCGATCGACCGACCCCGTGACCTGGCTCCCTCCGCTTGACCGGTTGACGCAGGCTCAGTCGGCTTCCGTCACCGCTGAGACCAACCGCCCGCTGATTCTCCGCGGCGGCCCCGGCTCCGGCAAGACGGTCGTCCTCCTCCACCGCGCCAAGCGGCTTGGGCTCGCCTCGGGTCACCCGTCGAAGGTCGCTCTTCTGGTCTACACGAACGTCCTCCGCGACTTCATCCGCTCCGCGACGCACGAGCTGGGACTATCCGCGGAGACCGTGCTGACGTTCGACCACTGGTGCCGCCTGCGCTACGTCGAACTCGTCGGGCCACCGCCGGTCGATAAACAAGGGCACCCTGATTTCAGCCTAATCCGCAAAGGACTGCTGGCCCGTTTGAGCGACGGCAAGTCGACGCCCCTCCTTGACGTCGCGTTGGTCGACGAAGGTCAGGACCTCGACGACGAGTGCTACGCTTTGCTTCGCCTTTCCGCCCGCCACGTCACGGTCGCCTTCGACCTGAAGCAATCGCTCTACCGCGAGTCCGGGGAATCCTCGATCCGCCACGCCCTCGGGGCTCCTGCGCGCGAACTCGACCTTCAGGCGACCTACCGCGCCTGTCCTTACGTCGTCGACCTGGCCTGCGAGTTCATCGCGGATGAAGCCGAGAAGGAGGCCTTCCGCGCCCAGGCCGCCACGACTCAGACCGAACGTCAGACCCCCCTGCTCTATCTGGCCGCAGACGAAGCCGACGAGCGTCACCGCCTCGTGGAAATCCTCCGTGAACGCCTGCTCCGCAACGAACGGGTTGCCATCCTCTTCCCGACTCTCCCTCAGGTGGGCCTGTTCGCCGACTTCCTTCGCGCCCAAGGCATCCTGGCCGACCGACAACCACAGACGGACCTACAAGGTCGTCGCACACCTCTCGACTTCGCTTCCGGGCGACCTGCCGTCTTGACCTACCACAGCGCCAAAGGCCTGACCTTCGATTCGGTCTTGATGCCGGGCGTCACGAGATCGGCGATCCGCGCGCGACATACTGCGGCTCGACGCATGCTCTTCGTGGCGATCACCCGTGCGACCCACTGGGTCTACGTGAGTGCACTCGCCAAGGAATGCAACGAATCGGTGCACACGTCTATGAAGGCTTTGCAGCTCCGCCGCCGTGCACTGATTCAGACGAAGTCTGACCTTCCCCGTAAGGCCTCGCCCCTCACGCCGCCGACGCGCGGCGACTGGACGGACATCTAGAGGTCAGGCACCCTCTTGCAACGCGACGGTGAAGAACGCGATGCCCAGCACGAGGCCGGTAAGGATATCGCTCAGGCTACCAAGGTAACTCAGGATGCCGGGCTCGACCGTCGGACTAAAGAGCAGCTGCAATGAGAAGA
>CALEEU010000313.1 GCA_937875975.1 uncultured Opitutia bacterium
ATTATGTCCCCAGCCAATCATCCGGTTCCCCTATGCTGCCCCCTTTGAGTTCTGCGCCCTGCCTCGAGGTAGGGACGTGATTGCCATCACGTCCGTTCGCGGACGGAGACAGGACTTCGTCGAACTTAGCCAAGATCCGACTCGCCTGCGCCTGAGGCTTCGAACGGCGGCCATGGCAATGGCCGCCCTACCTTACACCCCTCCCCCTACCGCGCGCCGCGCGACACAAAAAAAACCCGCCACTCTCGTGACGGGTCGATAGGTCCCGGTTTCCCGGTTCCAGAAAGGAAAGCCGATTAGGCCTTCTTTTCGGTCTTCTTCTTCTTGTCGCCCTTCTTCTTCTCTTCCTTCTTCTCTTCGCCAGCAGCGGCGACGGCGACGGAGAGGACCTTGGTCTTCACGTGCTTGTCGACGTTGACTTCGACGGACTTGCCCTTGAGGTCGGCAGCCTTGTCGGCGCCATCGGTTTCAGGGGTGAGGGTGTAGGTGGTGTCCTTGCCGGCGACGGTCACAACGAGTTCCTTCTTTTCGGAGTCGTAGGACTTGACGGTGCCCTTGGAGGAGATCTTGGCGCCGCAACCAGCCTGAGCGGCGGCAGCGAGAGCAAGAACGGTGAGGATGCTGAGGATGTTCTTCATGGTATGTGTACGGGGATTGAACTCCGATACTCCCCCGAAAGTTGCAGGTGGCAAACCACAATCGGGGTTGAAACCCCAAAGTCACCGAACCATCTTACGCCATGCTCAGGTCCGCCCCCCTCCACCGCACCCTGTTTACGGCCTTTCTGGGGCTATTTTCGGCGGTCGTAGCCGCCCATTCGATCCCCGACATCCCGGTCCGGGGCGCCTTCCAGACCGGCGGCGACGCCGAGATTTCCATCGAAATCAACCCCCGTAACTGGACGGAGAGCCCCAAGATGGCCCTCTCCCTAGAGCAGAAGGACTTCCTGACTTACACCTCCGCCCAAAAGGAAGAACTCCTCAAACAGACCAAGGCTTTCGTCGCTACCTATCTCGAGTTCACGCTCGAGCCGATCGGGCGCGTGCAGCCAGACTTCACCTGGGACTTCGTCGCCGAGACCGGCAAGCCGCTGATGAAGATGGACGACGCCGTGGTCGCCCGCGGAAAATGGAAGACCAAGATCCCCGCCGGAGTCACGGGTTGGAAAGTCCGCTCCCTCCCCGGCCACAAGGTCGCCACGGTTTTCACCAACACTGTCGACGGCAAGGAACACCCACGGTTCATGGTCATGTTCCCAGGTGAGACGAGCTTCACCTTCGACCTGACCGGCCTCGCGGCCAAACCCCCGACTGGCCCGACCCCCGGGAGCGTTGGCACCCACTCGACCGAATCCGGCGCCTGGTCGAACTTCTCGAGTTACTTCAAACAGGGCTTCGAACACATCCTCCCGGAAGGACTCGACCACATTCTCTTCGTCCTCGGCCTCTTCCTGCTCTGCCGCGCCTGGAAGCCGATCCTGCTCCAGGTCACGACCTTCACGTTCGCCCATACGATCACCCTCGCCCTGGCCACCCTGGGCTACGTGTCCGCCCCGGCCAACATCGTCGAGCCGATCATCGCCGCCTCCATCGCGGTCATCGCCCTGGAAAATATCTTCCGCCCGACCTACGGTAAGTTCCGCATCCTCTTGGTCTTCGTCTTCGGCCTAATCCACGGCCTCGGCTTCGCCCAACGCCTCATCGACGAGCGTATCCCCTCCGGCTCCATCGTCAGCTCCCTGCTTGGCTTCAACCTCGGGGTCGAATTCGGCCAGCTCGCCGTCATCGGCCTGGCCGTCGCCGCCACTTTCTGGATCAAGGACGAGGAAAAATACCGCGGCTGGATTGTCATCCCCGCCTCCACCCTGATCGCCGTCGCCGGTCTCTTCTGGGCCTACCAGCGCGTATCCTGACGCGGCCATGCCGCGTGGGGAACTGCTGGCATGCTGGCAGGCTGCGAACCAGCTATCGTATTCCTGCCTCGGGTAGGGCGGTGATTACCCTCTCCGCCGCTGCCTCGTTTGTGCTCCCAACCGCTATCCGCTTCCACCTAATCTGGGTAGGGTCGAGCATCCCTGCTCGACCGCTGGTCGGACCAAGGATGGTCAGCACCACCCGCCACCTGAGGCTGCCACCTGCCACCCGAAACTTGTCTCCCACATTTGCACTTTTGCACAGGAGCTCCGCTCCGATTTGCACTTTTGCACTGCCTTGCACTGCCTTTATGACTCTGAGGTCCTCCTTCCTGCATGCCCTCTGGTCCTCAGGCCATCGGGTCCTCGGGTCCTCGGGTCCGCCCCCCGCAACTTCCTCCGCCTCCCCGGGGTTTCATCTTCGAACACCCACCATGAAAACCTCCCTCCTCGGACTCTCCCTCCTCGCGTTGCTCCTCGCGACCTCCGCCTCCCCCGCCGTCCCTGAAGGCGACAAGCCCGCCCGCAAAGATGCCCCGACCAAGCGCGACGGCGATCGTCGCGACGAATTCCTGAAGCAGCACCCTGAACTCAAGGAAGCCATGGAAAAGCTCAAGGCGATGTCCCCCGAGGAACGCCAAGCCTGGCTCAAAGAACACCCGGAAGTCGCCGCCAAGATCGAAAAGGCCCGAGCCGGCCTGAAGGAGCGCGCCGACAACCTGACGCCTGAACAGAAGGAAAAGCTCAAGGGCAAGCTCAAGGAACGCGGCGAGAACCTCACCCCCGAACAGAAGGAGAAGCTCCGCGCGAAGATGAAGGAACGCCTCGACAAGATGACCCCTGAAGAAAAGGCCGAATTCCTTAAGAAACACCCCGAGCTCAAGGAAAAGCTCGAAGACGCGAAGAAGTAAGCCGCCTTCACCCCCTCCTCTCAAGGGCGCGACACAGTCGCGCCCTTCTTATAGGGTATGGATGCGATGACATCGCATCCGCTTTATCCAGGCAGGGACAGCACCACGTGCTGTCCTAGTTGCCGCTGCCTCGTTTGCGCTCCCAACCGCTAACCGCTAACCGCCAATACCTGCCGGGGGTAGGGTCGGGACCGCGTCACGACAGTGCTGCTGCTAACCATTCTCAGGTCCCGCCACCCGGCACGATTCTGCATCTCAAAGGGAGACCGGAGACCGGGATTAATGC
>CALEEU010000314.1 GCA_937875975.1 uncultured Opitutia bacterium
CTCGGCGTGGGCGTCTCTCGGGCGCCTCAGGCGAAGGCGGCCAATCTTTATTGGGATGCGGACGGTTCGACGGTCGGAAACAACATTTCTAATGGAAGCAGCCTAGGCGGCACCGCCTCTTGGGATGCCGCCGCGACGCGCTGGTTCGACGGCTTCACCGCGGTCGCTTGGGACAACGCCAATTTCGACGTCGCGAACTTCGTCGGCGCCGGCGGCGTCGTCAGCCTCACCGAACCCATCACCGTCGGCGGCCTCCACTTCGGCTCCGCCGGCCTGACGCGCGTCGCGAATTCCACGCTCACCTTGGCCGGCGGTTCGCCGACGGTGAGCGTCGCGTTCGGCGCCACCGCCGCGGTCAACAGCTCGCTGGTCCTCAACGCGGCCTCGACCTTCGCCATCGACGGACTCCTCGACCTGCGCGGCGTCCTCACCGGCGCCGGCGGCCTGACCAAGACGGGCGCCGGCGTACTCTTCCTGCGCGGACGTTCCGATCGCACCGGCGCCACGGACATCCAGACGGGCATGGTCGTCGCGGCGGGGCAGACCAGCACGCACGATCCGCTCGGCCTGTTTGGTTCGGCCGGCACGACCGTCGCCGCCGGCGCCACGCTCGCGCTCGGGCCGGTCAACTCCGGCAGCACGGGCATGACTTTGGTCGAGAACCTCGTGCTCTCCGGCCGCGGCCTCAATGGCATGGGGGCGCTGCGTTCCTTCCTGGGAGCCAACGGACCCAGCGTGAACGGCGCGGTCGACCTGGGCGGCGCGACGCGCGTCCAGAACGACCTGACGGGCACCTTCAACTTGAACGGCGCCTGGGACCTGGACGCCGCGCTTTCCGTCGGCGGCCCCGGCTGGGTCAGCTTCGGCGGGACGTCGCGCGTCGTCGGCGCCGCCCCGATCACGCACTACGGCATCGGCGGCTTCCGCCTGCAGGGCCTGACCTCCTCCTATTCGGGGACGATCACTTCGAAACTCGGTGAAATCCGCGTCGATACAGGCGACGGTCTCACCGGGGACAATCCTTACGTCAACGTCGCCGCCTTCTCCCTCCGGAACAGCGTCCTGCAGATGCTCGTCAACCCGAGCGCGCTGGGGATCACTAACCGTATCGGCGACGACACGCCGGTCGTCTCACGCGGCAGCCGTATCCGGCTCGAGAACAATTCCTTCAACAACACCACGAGCGTACAGAACGCCGTCCATTGGAACGAACTGCTCGGGCCGCTCTCGCTGGCGGGCGGCCAGACGTTCATTGATTTCCGCGACACCGCCGACGCCTCGGTGGTCCGTTCGTTGAGCTTCGCCTCGATCGCACGGACGGATCCGTCCGCGACCTTGCAGCTGGGCGGCGACGGCACCGCGGCGAGCGGGGTCGGCGTCTCGACGCGCTATCAGGTCCTCAATCGCGCGCTTTCCGCCGACGTCGGTTTCGTCGGCGGCTGGGCTTACTCCAACGCCGAATTCCTCAAATACGTCACGCCGGGTTCCGGCGGCTTCGGTTACACCCCGCTCGTCGCCGCCGATTACGCGGTGGATGCCGCCGTCGGCGCCTGGACCGCGACTTCCAACGCGAAGATCACCTCAGGCAACGTCGCCATCGGAGCCGGCACCACGACCATCCGGTCGCTCAACCTGCAGGGTTCGACCGGCCGCACGCTTTCCGGCGCGGCGAACTCCACCCTCGTCATCGCCAGCGGCGGCCTGCTCGCCAGCGGCGGCGCCCACGTCATCAGCGTCCCGTTCCTGACGGCCGGCGCCGAAGGAGATTACCACCTCTTCGACCTCGCCTGGAATTCCCACGCGATCTCCTCCGTCATCACGGACAACGGCGCGAACCCCGTCTCCTTCGTCAAGTCCTCCGGCGGGGTGACCTCGCTCTTCGCGACTTCGACCTACACCGGAGCCACCTATCTCACCGAAGGCTATCTCCGCGACGTCATCGGCGCCCGCCCGGCCGCCCCGGCGCTCTCCGCCGCGAACCTCGTCTTCAGCGGTTCGCAGACGCAGCAGGCCGTCTACGAGAACGACGTCGACTTCACCCGGACGCTCGGGGTCGGCGCGGGGCAGGTGCGTTTCCTCGGCGGTACGGGCGCGGGTTTCGGCGCCTACGGCGCGGCCATCGACGTCAATTTCGGCGGCGCGGGGGAGACGGTCGTCTGGGGTTCGCCTTTCTTCAACCCGGGCATCTTCTCGCTGAACGGCGGTAACGCCGACCACGCCGTCACCTTGGTCAATGCCCTCGACCTCGGCGGCGAAGCCCGGTACCTCCGCCTCGACGGCAACGCATCCGCCGCGGGCCGCGGCGCCATCGGCTTCATCGCCGGCGACGTCACGAACGGCGGCCTCGTCCGGCGCGGCGGCGGCATCCTCTGGTTCACGGACGCGAAGTCCTATGCCGGCGGCACGACGATCCAGGAAGGCGAGCTCTGGCTCACCGGCGCCGGCACCGCGGGCGCGAACGTCGCGGGCAACGACATCCAGATCAACTTCGGCGCGCGCTTGCGCGTGGAGTCCCCGGCCAACATCGGCTCCCGCCAGTTGGTCATCCTCCAGAACCAGAACAACGACACCCCGGCCGTCCTCACGCTCGGCGCGGGATACGGAACCGGCGCCGGCGTCACGTTCAGCTCGCTGACCACCACGGGCGGCGACCTCCTCGGCGGCGGCCTGAACTTCCTCATCGCCAATAACCAGTCCGGTCAGGCCCGCCGCGTGGCGGTCACCCTCAGCGGGCTCAACGATTTCCAGGCCGACCTCACCGGGCAGATCCGCGCCGTCGCGCCGAACGTCGAGGCCTGGTTCGGCGCCGATTCCGGCAACGCCGTGTTCACGGGCGCGACCCTGTCGCCGACCGGCGGC
>CALEEU010000315.1 GCA_937875975.1 uncultured Opitutia bacterium
GCCGAGTCCGAGCCGATCCTTCTTGGCATCACCAAGGCCTCCCTCGAGACCGAGTCCTTCATCTCGGCCGCTTCCTTCCAGGAGACGACCCGAGTCCTGACCGACGCCGCTACGATGGCCAAGCGCGATAACCTGACCGGCTTCAAGGAGAACGTGATCATGGGTCACCTCGTCCCCGCCGGCACCGGACTGCCCGCCTACCGCCGTATCCGCGTCTTCCAGACCCCGACCCCGGCCTGACCGGAACGTCGAGGATGGGCATCAGCCCCCGCCCGGAAGGGTGGGGGCTTTGTTTTTGGGTACTTGCGGGCGGTTTGGAGGTTGATACCCCCTCCTAATTTACCACTCTCTCACCCAACCCCAAGCCACCCCCATGTCCCGCTTCCTTATCGCTGCCTCGGCTCTCACCGCTTCCGCCCTTGTCCAGGGTGCCAACTGGACCCCGTCTTCGCCGCTCGTCCAGATCGGCAACGACTGTGATATCTACTTCGACTCCGCCGCCAGCCTGGAAGTCACCGACAATCTTTACTCCAGCTCCACCAAGACTTCCGCTACGAGTTGGATGGTCACCCCGGGTCTCTTGCTCGAGTACGGTAAGGATTCGGCGCTTTCCGCGACCTTCTCGGTCAAGCGTACCTTCGTGAACTTCACGGACTCGGCCTTGTCCGATCTCGAGGACTCTCGCGACGCCTTGTCCCTCGGCATCCGCTTCGCCGATGGCGGTCCGCTCTCCTTGTCTGTCGACTCGTCCTATCGCGTAACCGCTCGTAACGACGACCTGCAGATGCAGGGCCTCGGCGGTATCCTGGGCGCGACCCTCGCCCGTCAGGCTAACTATTCCCACGCCTTCCGCGCCGACTATAAACTGACGGAAAAGCTGAGCATCGGGCTCGGTTTCACCAACACCTATAATCATTACCTCGATCCGACGGTGATCGTGAACACGTTCTCGAATTATAACACGAATACGCTCACCGAGCTGAATACGAAGTCCATCCCGCTCAGCTTCGACTACCAGGCCTTCGAGAAGCTCAGCTTCGGCCTCGTCCTGCAGCATGACGTGACCGACTATTCGGCCGCCCCTTACTTCAGCACCGACCCCTCTGCGCTGACCCGTCCGGCGCTCACCGCCAAGCAGCTCGTGAAGGATTTCGCCGGCCTCACCGCCAAGGGCCAGCTTACCGAATCCGGTAAGCTTAACGCTAATATCCGGGTGGGCTACTCCCAGTATCACTACGACAGCGCCGCCAACGACTCCGACCTTTCGTATGCCGTCAGCCTGAGCCACGTCCTCACCGAGCGCCTCAGCCACTCGCTGACGCTTTCCCGTGACGTCACGGCTTCTTCGACTAATAGCCAGATGGCCACGAAGAACTACACCTACGGCGTGGCCTACACCGCTTCCGAGGATCTCAATTTCAACCTCTCGGCCACCAAGAGCGACGTCTTTGCCAGCACCAGCCAGGTCGATACCTACATCTATACCCTGGGCGCGGATTACAAGTACTCGAAGCACCTGACCTTCCAGGCCAGCTACACCATGAACGACTCCACCGCCTCAGTCGCCACTTCGACCTACACCTCGAACGCCTTCACGCTTTCGGCGGCTTTCCGCTACTGAGGCTCGCGTCTCGGAGTGCGGTCAAGCAGGACCGGTTGACCGGCAGGCCTGGTCTCCCTATCTTACTCCCATGTCTCCCGTCTTGAAAAGCCTGCTCGGCGCTTTCTGTGCCGTCGCCTTGCTGGTTGGGTGTGCTTCTTCCGGCTCCGCGCCGGTCACCTCCGCCTCCTTCGAGCCAGAAAATGTCCTCACCCTCGGGCGCGGGGCTGCGGACCCCGCTGAGACGCCCGCACCCGTCGCAACTGCCCCGGCCGTGCCGTCTGCTGAAGCTTCTGATTATGTGGTAGCGACTCCGACGGTCCAGGCCGAGCCCGCCGGCAGCCAGAACAGCTACCGTCTTCGTGCCCGAGATTTCATTCGCATCCTGGTCATCAACGAGCCTGACACGCAAATTGAACGCCGCATCAACTCCGACGGCACGGTGGATATCCCTTTCCTTAAGAAGCTCGTCCCTGTAGCCGGCCTCACGCTCACCCAGGCGCAGGTCGAGTTGTCGAACCAGTTCCGGGTATACTTCAAGAAGCCTCAGGTCACGATCTCGATCGTCACCTACGCCGAGCGGAGGGTCTACGTATCGGGCTACGTCGGCAGGCCCGGTCCCGTGGCGATTCCTCCCGAAGAAACCCTCACCCTCGGCCGGGCGCTCTCCATGGCCGGCGGCGTGTTGCCGCGAGGTAACCGTTCCGATGTGGCGGTCAAGCGTACGCGCGACGGTGTAACGTTCCTGATTTCCAAGGACGTCCGCCGGATCGACGATGGCGACGAGCCGGACTTCGTCCTGGAGGACGAAGACCAGATTTACGTCCGCGATAGCCGTATCTGATTCCTTTCCATGTCCACTCCGGAACCCTCGTCTGATAATCGCCCGCCCGAACCTGCTCGCGGCGGAAACCGCGGTTACGGTTCCTACGGCAGCTACGGTAACTATGGCGCTGGCAACGGTGGCTATGGCTACGGCAACTACGGCGCCTCCAGCCGAGGGGGAGCAGGGGAGAGTAATCCCATTCAGGGCTACCTGCTGATGCTCCGCGAGCGTTACTGGTGGATCCTGCTGTCGACCCTCGTCTTCCTCACGCTGTCCCTCCTTAATACCTATAACACCGTCCCGGAGTACCGTGCCACCGGTCGCCTGCGCGTCTTCCGCCTCGCGCCCACCATCAACGGCGGCTCCTCGGCGGCCGACGACAACTTCAAGATCGTCTCGAACGACGATTTCTTCACCGCCGTCGAGGCGATGCGCAGCGCCAATATCATCGAAGGGGTCTCAAGGCGCCTCACCACCGACGAACGCAAGCTCGTCTTGGAGCCCTATCAGGCCGGCAATATCTTCTCGGGACCGCTCACGGAGCAGGAAGTCTTCGCCAAGCAACGCGGCATCAATCCGCAGCGCCAGACCCTGGTCATCAACGTCGACTTCACGCACCCTAATCGCGATCTCGCCCGGCAGGTCGCCCGCCTCTTCTGCGATTCAATCAAGAAGTACAGCGAAGACGATCGTCTGATGGTGACCAACCCGCTCGTGGAAAAGGCCCGTATTGAAATCGAGACCCTCGAGGACAAAGTGCGCCGTCTCTACGAGCAGAAGAACGACCTGATCAAGGATCAGAAACTGCTCTCCATCGCGAAGGATACCAATACCCTTACCACGGAGCGCTCCGTGCTCGTGAAGGACCGCGAGGAGACCCGCAAGCAGATCGACGAGAACGAGATCCTGGTCTCGGTCATCGCCAGCTACGAGAAGGAAGGCCGTCCGCTCGGCGATATCCCCCAGATCCGCGCTGATAGCGACGTGGCCGCGACACAGACGGCCATCAGCGCCTCCAAAATTCGTGTCAGCCAGATGGTCGAGACCTACACGGATCAGCATCCGAAGCTCGTCGCCGAGCGCGAGGCCCTGAAGCAGCTCGACAACCAGCTCAAGGAAGCCGTTGGTCAGGCGATCAAGTCCCGTCGCAGCGCGCTCGAGAATGCCAAGGCCCGCCTTGAGGCGATCCTGCGCAACCTCCTCGCGAAAGAGGAGGAGTTTTCGAAGCTGCAGGCCGCCAACGTCGAGCTCGAGCGCGTCGACAAGGATATCAAGGCCAGCGAAGAATTCCTCGGTCGCATGAAGCTTAGCTACGAGGAGGCCAAGCTTCGCTCCTCCACCTCCGGCACGAGCACCTCGATCAGCATCCTCGACCAGCCTTCCGTTTCGGACAAGCCGATCAACAAGAACTACTACTTCAACGCGCTCGTCGGCATGGGCTCCGGCCTGCTTTTCGGCGTCGTGCTCATCATCGTGATCGGCACCTTGGACGATCGAATCAAGTCCGCCAAGGACGTCGAAGGCTCCTTGGGCCTATCCCTGATTGGTACCGTTCCGCGCGTCGCCAACACTTCCGGCCCGGATCGCGCCTTGCTGGCTCGCCAAGATAACGACCGCATCGCCACTGAAGCGATTCGCTCCATCTACTCAGCCCTCAAGGTGAATCCAGCCGTCTCAAAGGCGCGCGTGTTCCTGGTCACCTCCACCCGGCCCAGCGAAGGCAAGACCTTCGTCGTGACCAATCTGGCGCTGATTTTCGCCCAACATTCGGAGCGGGTGCTCGTCATCGACGCCGACCTTCGCCTGCCCAACGTCGGCCCGTCCCTCGGCTTCACGGGTGATGGTGGTCTGAGTAAGTGGTTCAATGCGGAGATGACCCTTGATGAGGCCATCGTCCGTGACGTGGCTCCCGGCATGGACGTCTTGCCGGTCGGGCTGAGCTGTAAGAATCCAACCCAGGTCATCAACAACCCCAAGTTCCTCGCGATGATTGATGAGCTCCGCGGGCGTTACGACCGCATCTTCATCGACTCGCCGCCCATCGGCGCGGTCTCCGACGCCCTGCATCTCTTGCCGAAGGTTGATGGTGTCATCTACGTCGTCCGTTACAATACCGTCAATCTGCGCAACGCGACCTCCTGCTTGGCTCGCCTGCGCGAGGCGCAGGCCCCCATGCTTGGGGTCGTACTCAATGCGATGTCCCTTCGCATGGCCTCCGCCTATACGGACACGTACGATTCCTCCTACCGAAAGTATTACGTCGATGAACCGCGCGGCCCGTCCGGCGCGGGTTCGGCGAAATCCTAATTTCCCCATGCGACCGCTCCTCCTCCTTTTGGCCGCTCTCGCCTTCGTTGGCTGCCAGAATGTGCCCATCACGGGCCGCTCCCAGTTCATCCTCGTCGACGAATCGGAAGTGGCCTCGATGTCCGCTTCGGAGTTCTCGAAGATGAAGAAGCTCCCCAGCGATAAGCGCCTGGCCAAGATCCGGGAGATCGGCCTGAAGATCGTCGCCGCCGCCCGTCGCGACGACAAGGCCGGCGTCCTGCCGCCCACCTCGAAGTGGGAGTTCGCCATCATCGACGACAAGACGCCCAACGCCTTCGCGATGCCAGGCGGCAAGATCGGCTTCAACTCGGGGATGTTCCAGCATGCGCCGACCGACGACGATATCGCGGTGATCCTCGGCCACGAGGTCGCCCACGTCATCTGTCGTCATGGCTCGGAGCGCGTCTCGCAGGTAGTAGGAGTCGCCATCGCCGCCGCCGTCGCTGACGAGGCCACCAAGAATTCTTCAGCCAAGACCCGCTCCTCCTGGATGGCCGCTGTGGGCATTGGTGCCCAGTATGGCATCCTGCTTCCGTTCAGCCGTAGCCACGAATCCGAAGCCGACTACCTCGGCCTGCTGTTCATGGCTCGCTCCGGCTACAACCCGGAGGCCGCTCCGGCTTTCTGGAGTCGCTTCGGTAAGGCAGGCAGCAAGACGCCGGAATTCCTCTCGACGCACCCGTCCGACACCACCCGCGTGAGGCAGCTTCAAGCCTGGCTTCCGGAGGCTAAGGCTCAGATGCCGAAGAAGCCGTAAGGCTCTCTACCGGCGATCAGGAACGAGCGGGCAGGTGAGGTACACGCCCTTGGGGTCGTTCAAGGCGCGGATGGAGCGTAACCACTTGGCGTTGGCCTTGAGGAAGTCCTTGGCGGGATCTGCCGATGCCTTGGAGAAGAGCGGAGAGTCATTATCACCCTCTGAGAGGAGCTGCTGGAGTAGGTTCTCGCGGCCAGAATTCAGGGCCGGAATCTGGATGAGCGAGGCCTCATCGATCTTGGCGAGTAGCTTGGCCTCCTTGATGGCGTCGCGCAGGCCACCGAGTTTATCCACAAGGCGTAGGCCCCGGGCGTCTTCGCCGAGCCAGACACGTCCTTGGGCAATCTCGTGGACACCGTCGCGCTTCAAGGCTCGGCCGTCAGCCACGATGCGCAGGAAGTCCTCATAGACGCCATCCACGGACGTCTGCACGATCGCCAGCTCTTCCGGGGTCGCGGGGCGATGCTCGGCGAGAAGGTCGGCGTAACGGGCGGTCTTCACGCCGTCGGTACCGAGCTGCACCTTCTTTGCCAGCTCATCATAATTGAAGTGGAGGCCGAAGACCCCAATCGATCCCGTGATGGTCGAGGGGTCCGCCATGATGAGGCTGGCTTTTGCGGCGATGTAGTAACCGCCACTGGCGGCGACATCGCCCATGGATACGACCACAGGCGTACCTTGGCTTTTGAGGAGCCCGACTTCGCGTGCGACGACGTCGCTGGCGAAGGCCGAGCCGCCTGGACTGTTCACGCGGAGGACGACGGCCTTGATGCGACTATCGCCGCGTAGTATGCGCAGATCGCGGGCCAAGCGGTCGCCACCGATATCTCCTGGTGCACCCCAGCCATCGACGATATCGCCTTCGGCGTAGACGATTGCGATCCGAGGGCCGCTGTGCGGCAAGGTCACCTTGCTCGCGTAGCGGTGTAGGTTTACCTGTTGGAAAGAAGTTCCGGAGTCGTCGGCACCTGCGCCGGCGGCCCGGACCTGCTTGACGAGCTCGTCGCGATGCATGGCTTTGTCGGCCAACTTGAGCTCGACGGCTTTCTGGGCGTTGAAGACACCGGCTGAGTTGACCGTCTTGGAGAGGGCACTGGCCGATAGACTACGCGATTTCGCGACGTCGCCAAGGATGCGCTTCCAGATTCCACCCATGAGGGCTTCAGATTGCTCTCTCGCCGCCTCGCTCATGACTCCGCCGAGATAAGGCTCCACCGCAGATTTATATTTCCCCACCTTCGTCACTTGGACGCCGATACCTAGCAGCTTCAGCGAGTCCCCGTAGTAGGTGTGATACGAGGCGAGCCCCTTCAGTTCGAGTTCGCCAGCGGTATGCACGTAGACCTTGTCCGCAACGCTGGAGAGGTAGTATTCGCCTTGGCTGCCGTTCTCGAGCCAAGCGATGACGGGCTTACCACTGGTCTTAAAGGCGGCGATGGCCTTGCGGATCTCGGCCTTCTGCGCGACGCCCGCGCCGAGCGGTCCGTTCAGTAGGATACCGACGATATTCCGGTCTTTGGCGGCCAGGTCGATTGCCTCTAGTGCCCGGAGTAGGTCGAGTTCAGGTCCGCTGCTGCCGAAGAGCAAGAGGTCTAAACCTGGGGCGCCGTGGGCGGGAGTATCGTTGATCGTGAGGTCGCCGCCAATGACGAGCATGGTCTTGGGTTTTACCGAGATCGCGTAGGCTTCGCGGTTGTTGCCGGCCGAACTCGCGAGCGAGACGATCAGGACAATCATTGCAAAGCCGCCGGCGGCGATGGCGAGGAAAGTGCCGAGCGCAGAGGCGAAGACGGACTTGAAGAAATCTTTCATGGGAGGGGAAAGGGTCGGGTGTCATTGAAATGATGCTTTCGTGTCTCCTTTTCGCCAACCAAAAGCTCATTTTTGATACCCCTTTCCGCTCGATGCCGCCCGTCTCGGGGGCTAGTTTCTCGCTATGTCAGAGACCACTTCCTCGGCCGGCGCCGGCACTTCCCGCAAGGCGTTGGCCATCAATCTCGACCGGTCGGCCTACGGGGCCTTTGCCGAGATCGGGGCTGGGCAGGAAGTGGTCCGGCACTTCTTCAAGTCGGGCGGAGCCTCGGGTACGGTGGCGAAGAGTATTTCCGCCTACGACATGCGCGTCAGCGACGCAATCTACGGCCACCCTCAACGCTATGTCTCTCGTCAGCGGCTTGAGCAGATGCTCGACCATGAGTACGGCCTTCTGGTCGATCGCCTGAAAGCTGAACGTGGCCCGGTGACCCGCTTCTTTGCCTTCGCTGATACGGTGGCGACGACCCCTCATGATGGCAAAGGGCAGGGGCACTCCTGGATTGGC
>CALEEU010000316.1 GCA_937875975.1 uncultured Opitutia bacterium
AGGCAGAGGAGCAGGCGGGTCTTCATAGGCTTACTTTGCCGGAGCGGCGACCGGGAGCAACTGGACGGCGTCGAGGATCACGAAGCCTTTGGTGTCCTCGTTGGATACGGTGAGCGTATAGTCCATGCCCTGACGAAGGCGGAGGAGGCCGACTTGACGGAAGGCCTCACCGGCGGGGAGAGGCTGGGTCTGATCCACGGTGAAGCGATGATCGGCGCCGTCGCCGACGATCGTGACCGGCAGGCGCGTCGTCCGCGTCTCGTGGGCGGAGTAGGCCATGCGCAGCGCGAATTCGCCGTCGGCCGGTCCCTTGAAGCGGAACACCGCGCGCGACTTACCATCGGAGCGCTGTTCGTCGTGCAGGTAGCCCGTGCCGACGTGCGGCTTGAAGTTCGTGGAGCGTTCCCAGTCGCCCGAGAGTTCGGCCTGCGCGTCGTCGAGGATCAGTCCCGGCAGGGACTTCGGATCGATCGACATCGGGCCGGAGGAGCGGGCGGGCTTGGCGGGCAGCGGCGGAAGCACGGGCAGCTCAAGCACGACGTTCTGGGCGAGCAAGCGCTTGCGGAGCGCGGGGTAGTCGAGGGCTTGGACGGTGACGCCCGCCTTGGCGGCAAGGGCGGCGGCGACGCCGGCGCCTTGACCGATGGCCATCCAAGTCGGCTCGACGCGGACGGACGAATACGCGACGTGCGTGGCCGACAGGGCGACGGGGACGAGCAGGTTAGAACACTCCGAGGCCGAAGGCGTGATGGCGCGATACGGGATATGATACGCGTAGCCGTGGCGACGTCCGGGCATGCGCACGGGGTAGATGGTGCCTTCGTTGATGACGCCGTCGGGCAGGGCGAGGCGGCGGCAGTCATGCGAATCGATGGGGAAGGAGGAGATCGCGATCGGGTCTTCCTTCTGGGCGTCTTTGAGCACGTCGTTCTGGGTCAGGATCATACGTCCGTCCATGCGTCGTCCTTCGCGGACGTAGAGCTGCGGCGACCAATGTTGCGTCTCCGGGAATTCATCTCGGCAAAGGCCGAGCTCGGCCATCGTCGCGCGGATCTTCGCCGGGACGGCCGGGTCGGTCGTCAGGAACTTGTAGAACTCGAGGGTATACTGCTTGTGCTTTTCCCAGAGCTTCGCGCGGCCGACGGGGTCGGAGGCGCACCAGCCGTTGGCTTCGCCGACGAGTCCCATCGAGAACATCTTCCCGATGCCGTTATTGGCGTCGAACTTGTCGCCCGGCAGGGGGTAAAGATCCCAGGGCAGCGGCGCGTTCGGGTATTTCTGGAAATAACGGCGAATGAGCTCGAAGCGGGCCGGGTCGTAGGCCTTCGGCTCCGGGAAGGGCACGCGGTTCGTGGGGTTCTTCGTCAGGCAGAGGCGGAAGCTGTAGACCATGACGGTCTCTTCGCCGGCCTGGTCATCGCCCGGGCGGACGGACGTGATGAAAGGCAGCGGCAGACCGTTGGCGTCGAAGCCGTTGATGGCCATCTTCTCCTTCGGGTATTGGCGGCCGGCGAACGATTCGCCGTATTCGTCTCGGCTCTCACGGCCGATATGCCAGACCACGCCGGCGCGGGCCATCAGGTCGCCTTCGTAGGTGGCGTCGATGAAGACTTTCGCGGTGTGCATGCCGCCGGACGTCCGCAGGCCGACGATCCGGGCCCCGGCTTTCTCGACGCCTTCCAGGGTCTGTTTCGTCCGCACGCTCACGCCGGCTTCCTTGAGCATCGCGTCCGTCACGCGGGCGGCGACGTGCGGTTCATAGGTCCAGACGGAGTTGTCCTTCACCGCGACGTCGTAAGGCAGCTTCACCCCGCGGCCGGCGTAATCGGCGGCGACGCGCTGGTGCCATTCCTCGAACAGACCCAGCAGGGTGGAGCGGACGGTCTGATTGGAGTCGCTGAAGCTCAGGCCGCCGGTGTTGACGCCGCCGACGTGGGCGGTGGGTTCGAGCAGCACGACTTTGGCGCCTTCGCGGGCGGCGGCGATCGCCGCGCAGAAGCCTCCCGGCGTGGCCCCGTAGATGATGACGTCGGCCTCCGCGGCCTGGGCGGGGCGGGTGAGCAGCAGGAGCCAGAGGGCGAGGAGGAGGCGCATGGGCGGGGAAGAGGCCAACTTAGCCCTCGGCCCTGCTTTGCCAACTTAATCTGCCTTTTGCCCTCTGCTTACTTGGCGGGCAGCGGCGGAAGCTTGGCGCTGTAATGCACGGCCCGGTGGCGGGCGTCATCGTAGGCGAAGTGCAGCCACTGCTTGTCGGCGCTGACGAAGCCGTCCGGATAGTTCAGCGAGCCTTTCATCAGCTTGCCGGGATACTTCGGGTCGGGTCCGGCCTCGGCCACGAGCACGCGCTGGTAGGGCCAGGTCTTGCCGTCGTCGAAGCTGATCCAGAGGGACAGAGGAGCGCGTCGTTTGGAGTTATTGTTGTGCAGTAAGGCGACAGCCTGGCCGCCGAGCGGGAAAAGGGTGGCTTTGCTACCGGGGTTGGGGATGTCGGTGACCGAAGCGAA
>CALEEU010000317.1 GCA_937875975.1 uncultured Opitutia bacterium
TTCTTCGCGGCTTCCTGGATACGGATGACGTCGGCGAGCGAGCCCGCAATCGGCTTGTCGATGTAGACCGTCTTGCCAGCCTTGAGCACCGGCAGGATCTGCTCGAGGTGCACGCGGCCATCATTGGACTCGAGCATCACGAAGTCGACCTGCGCGCAGAGCTGCTCGATCGAACCGACGATCCCGACGCCCATGCCCTTGAGCTTCTCGGCGTATTCCGGGACGCGCGAGGTGCTCTCCGGGATATCCTTGCTGCCCTGCGCGTAGGCGTGCGTGACGCGGAAGCCGGCGAACTTGGGGGCGTCGGCCGGATTCTTCGGACCCTTGTTGAAGACGGTCGTGAAGGCCACGACGTGCGAAGTATCGAGGCCGATGATGCCGACCTTCTTGGGCGCCTCTTCGGCGAAGAGCGAAGCCGCGCAGGCGATCGCGCAGGCAAGCAGGCGGCTGAGTCGGGGTAAGCGCATGCCTATTGGTAATTCCGCGCGGTCGGGCTGACAAGCCCGCGGGCCGGCGGTTAATGCGAACCTTCGAGCAATTGCCACACCCGCCAGGCCATCAGCAGGCCGAGGGCGGTCCAGAGCACCCCGAGCGCACGGTCGACCCAGCGGATCGTGGCGGCGTCCTTGAGGCGCACGCGCAGGCGGTCACCGAGGAAGGCGTAGAAACTCATCACGCCGACTTCCGCGCCCAGCGTGCACAAAAGGAAGACGCCGGTGGTCGACCACGCGAACCCATCGGTCGGCACGCTCGCCGCCTGGATGATGACGAGGAAGAACGGGATCGTCTTCGGGTTCGAGAAGTTCACCCACGTGCCCCGCAGGAAGAGCCGCCCGGCGCCGCCCTCGAGTCCGGCGGATTCCGGCAGGCTCGAACGCGGCCGGACGAGGTGCTGCCAGCCGAGATAAAGGAAGTAAGCCATCCCGGCGGCCGCGACGGCGGTGAGCGCATGCGGAGCCTGCTGCGCGAGCCACTGCGTGCCGAAGAGCGCCAGGAACAGGTGCGGGGTCTCGCCGACCGCGAGTCCCAGCGTATGCCAGGCGGCGAGGCGCTTGCCGTAGCGGAGCGAGGTCTCGATGGTCGACAACGCCGCCGGCCCGGGCGAGAGGCTCGCGGTCAGGCAGGAGGCGATGAGCAGACCGACGTTCATCCGCGCTTAGCGGAGGGACTGCTTCCAGCGCGCGATCTCGCGGG
>CALEEU010000318.1 GCA_937875975.1 uncultured Opitutia bacterium
CCACTGCGATGACGTGACGGCGGATTGCGAGCACGCCGGCGAAACCTGCGCCCAGACTGATGACTGCTCGGATTGCTTAGTTCCTTCCGCGCCTATGGTCTTGGGCGACTCTCCAGTCGCTTTACTTCCGTCGGCCAATGTCCTTTCGGAGATCTGCTTGGTGCCAGTGCTCATCGCGTATGTTGACCGAGGCGCTATCGAGCTAGCCGAGCCCACTTTCAGTTCTCCATCGCTACCCTCTCGTCCGTCTGCCTTCAGGGCTGGGACGATGTGTCTGCGGATTTGAGTGCCTAAGTTTTGGCGGCCCTAGCCGCTCGGTGTCCTTGCGTCCGCGACGGATGCGAGGCGTACCGTATAACTTTTCCGTCGTCCAAGGGGGCACCCTGGGTCTCCACCCGTATGCATCCAAAACCATGAACCTTTCCCGCATCCTTTTCCTGACGTTAACCTGGCCCGTCCTCGGCCATGCCGCCGACCCGCTGACCGCTCCTGCTTCGGCACCCGCCGACAGCGCCCCGCGATCTCCGGCGTCCCTCACCTTAGGCGACGTGCTCGCCCGGACGGCTGAGTCGAATCCCGAATTACTCGCCCTTGGATTCGGTCGAGACGCCGCCGATGGCCGTGTGGCACAGGCCGGCATGGGCCCTAATCCCAACCTGTCGCTGTCGGTCGAGAATTTTGGCGGTAAAAAGCTTGCGCGCGGCTCCGACGTCATGGAAGTCACGGTGCAGGCGAGCCAGCTCATCGAGCGCGGCGATAAGGCCGGCCGTCGCGTCGCCTTCGCCGAACGCGAGCGTGACATCACCCAGGCTTCCATGGCCTTACGCCGTTCTGATATCCTCGCAGCTTCCGCGAACGCCTTCGCCAAGGCCTTGGCCGAAAGCACACGTCTCGTCTTCGCGGGCGAGCAGCTCAAACTTACGCAGGAGACTTTGGTTTCCGCTAACCGACGTCTGCAGGCCGCGATCGCATCGCCTTCCGAAGTCGCCCGTGCCCGGGCGGCGCTGGCTTCCGCCCAAGCAGAATTCGCGCGTGCAAAGTCCGCCTCCTCGTTGGCCCTTGCGAGCCTTGCAGCGTCTTGGGGTGGAAGTGCCTCGGAAATTTCCGAGATCAAGGGCGCGTTCCGTCTACCCGCGGCGCCGCCTGCGCTCGCCCGTTTCGAGGCCGCCCTCACCGTATCTGGCAATCCGCGCC
>CALEEU010000319.1 GCA_937875975.1 uncultured Opitutia bacterium
GGTCCCAGGTCTCAGCCCTCAGGTCTCAGGTACGGGTTATCAGGTGCAGGTGCGGGTGCGGGGCAAAGTTCAGGTCCTGAACCTGTACCCGAACCTGAACACCTGAGCCTGGCTCCCGGCTGCCGAGACCTGGGACCTGAAAATGCTGGCTTTACCGTGCTGGGAATAACTCCGGCTTCCCTCGCTGGGGTGGTTGGAGTCTCTTGGGGGTCTATGGCCAAAGTAGACCTCGAAACCGTCCAGAAGATCCTGAAGTCGAATGGCGTCGATGTACGCCTCGCGGCCGAGATCCTCAACCAGCTGCGCGACGTCGTGGCCGAGGACGCCGTCGAGCGCGAGAAGCCCGCCAAGAAGCAGATGCTCGTCCTGGTCAGCGAACCCGAGGAAGGGCTGCCCAAGGATCTCACCGGCTGGGTCGTCCAACTGCTCGAGGATGACGATCCTAAGGAAGTCACTGCTAAGATCGTCGAGGTCGCCAAGGCCTTCAACGAATCGCCGAAGGGACAGCGCGTGCCGGTGGAGTCGTTCGGCGACGCCGTGCAGAGCATTTCCGGAAAGCTTTTCAAGGAGAGTGATCTCTGGATCAAGACGCGCGAACCTGTGCGGATTATCCCGGTGAAGAATTCGATCGGTCGCCGTCGTCGCGACTAAGCGAATCGGTTCCCCCTCTTTTCCAGAATGAGGTTCTGGAAAAGCGAATTTAGACGCACTTTTTAGGCGTTTTAGGGCGGTTGATTGCTCTCGCCTCATAGGGGGGTTGGTCTACTTTCTCCCCCTACTATGAAGTTCAAAAACTTCCCTATCTACCGCATCGAGTGGGTGACCTCCACCTTCCTGATCGGGACGGCCCTCCTTTCGCTGACCGTCGTACCTTGGTTCCTCTGGACCCAGTTCACCCTCGCTGATGGCGCCCCTAATAAGGTCGAGGGCTGGGGTTTCATCTTGGCCCTGTTCGTGTTCTATTACTACGCGACCGGCTTCGGCATCACCCTGGGCTACCACCGCCTGTTTTCCCACATTTCCTTCAAGGCCAAGTGGCCGGTGAAGCTCTTCGTCCTCCTGTTTGGCGCCGCTTCTTTCGAGAATTCGGCCCATGATTGGTGCGCCGACCACCGTATCCACCATAAGCACGTGGATGAAGACGAAGACCCGTACGATATCTCCAAAGGCTTCTTCTACGCCCATATCGGCTGGCTCCTCTTCCGCCTCAAGCCGCCGGCGCCCATCACCAACGTCAAGGACCTCGAAGCCGACCCCCTCGTCATGTGGCAGCACCGCTACGTCCAATGGATCGGTGCCTTCGTGGGCTTCGTCTGCCCGGCCGCTCTCGGCTACGGTTACGCTGTGCTCATGGGCTACGCTAACCCTGGCATGACCGCGCTCGCCGCCTTCCTCATCGCCGGCCTGCTTCGTACGGTCATCGTCCAGCAGGGCACCTTCTGCATCAACTCGCTCTGCCACATGATCGGCCGTCGCCCGTATTCCACGGACCACAGCGCCCGTGACAGCGGACTGGTCGCGCTCCTCACCTTCGGTGAGGGCTACCATAACTATCACCACGAGTTCCAGCACGACTACCGCAACGGCGTGAAGCCCTGGCAGTTCGATCCCACCAAGTGGATCATCTGGACGCTCTCCAAGGTCGGCCTGACCGAAGACCTGCGCCGCGTGCCGGATTCCCGCATCATGGCGGCCGAGCTCAAGGAAAAGAGCCGCACCCTCGGGCGCGACATCGATTCCCTCGCCGCCCGCCTCGACGAACGCACCCGCGAACTCAAGGCCAAGTCAATCGCCGCCGCCCACGAGCTCGCCAAGGAACTCGCCCTCCGCGCCGAAGCCCTCAAGGAAGCCGCTACGACCAAGAGCGAAGTGGCTAAGGAAACGATGGTCGAACTGCGTGGCCTGCTCAATCAGGCGGCCTCGCATCTCGAGACCCTGCGTCGTGCTGGCGCCGGTTCGGCGGCCTAAGCGTCAATTGCTTAGGACCGTAGCCCCTGCATCAGTTCGAGGACCTTAGCCTCGATCTGAGGTAGGGCGTCGTCGGGATGGGCGAAGTCGATATCGTGCACGGACCAGTATTCGATGCGATCGGCCCACTCCGGGTGGGACTGGAGCATCATGGCGTGGTGCTCATCCTTCTTAAGGGCGATGGTCCGATGGGCCCGTTCCAGGTCCTCCCGGCGGAGCTGGGTGGGCGCGGGGCCGGTCAGGTCGAGGGGGATGCCAAGCTCGCGGAGGCGCCTCTCGGTGTCCCGGGAAATAAGGGTGGGTTCATCTGCTACCAGAGAGGTCAGGAGGCCGCGGGAAAAGGCCCGGGCGGGGTGCCCCATGCGGGCGGCATGCCAGTTGAAAAGGGCCTCGGCATGGCGGCTGCGGTAGAAGTTCCCCGTGCAGACAAACAGGGTGAGGGGGCCAGAATCTGCGCTTGTGCGGTGGGACATGGCGGGTAGAGTCCCCGCAACCTAACCTCACTGCCATGGTACGCAATCTGTTCGTTCTCTCCCTCCTTTCCTTCGCTATCGTCGGTTGCATGGGCCCTGAAAAGGGTCCGTCCCCCGTCACTGATGGTGCCACCTCGGACCTCGTTCCGGTCTCCGCTGGCCCGATCGCCGTGACTCCGGCTCTCGCTCCTGAGCCTGCGGTGGCCGCCCCGACGAAGGCTGCTCCGACCAAGGCCAAGGGCAAGCTGCCTCTCAACAGCAACAGCAGCAAGTAAGCCTCACGGCTTACATCAACGACACTTCGGTGACGAAAGTGTCGACCTGACCGGGCTCCGCGAAACGGAGCCCGTTCTTGTGTTCAGGGCTGTTGGGCGGGCCCATCCACGGCTCGACGCAATAATACGGCGCTTCGGGATCAGGCGTCCACGTGACGACGCTCGCCCAGCCGCCGGGAATCGCTTCTTCGCCGACCTTGAGGGTGATGTCCTCTTCGCCTGACTTCGGGCCGAAACTGAGCGTAGCGGATTTGAGGTTGGTGAAGATGCAGTCGGAGAGATGCGGGTTGTCGAAGCTGATGGCCTCGGCGCCTTTGAGCTCCGCGAACGAAATCAACTTACCGTCGGCGGCGTGGCGCCACTGCTTCTTCGACGGGATCTTCACGACGTAGTCGCGGCGGCTGAGTCCCGGGTGCCACGGCAACGTGAAGTAGAAGTGATGGCCGGCGCACCACGGCAGCGGCTGGGCGTCGCGGTTCTCGAACTCGAACGTGATGCGCAGGAAGAGCTCGAGGAAGTCGAAGCGGATCCGGAAATCATAGGCGAAGGGATAGCAGCCGCGGCCGCGCGCGTCCTGGACCATCCTCACCACCGCGTGCTTGGGGCCGCTTTCGACGATCTCGAAGGCGGAATCGCGGGCGAAGCCGTGCTGCGGCATCGGGCGTTTGACGCCGTCGGCGGCCTTCCAGGCGAACTTCTCGCCGTCGGCGTAGTTGCGTCCCATGAACGGGAAGAGGATCGGATTGCCGCCGCGGACGGGCCCGATCTTGTCGAGGTCCATCGGCGCGCCTTCGGGCCAGAAGAGGATCTCGCGGTGGCCGGAAGGGACGTCGAGCTTCCAGCGGAGCAGGCGGGCGCCGCGCGTCAGGCACGTCTCGTAGGTCGAAGCGCCGACTTTCCATCGTTCCATGGGCACGCCGTTCTCTTCGTAGCTCTGCATGAGGCAGAGCAAACGACGCGGACGGCCCGAGGCAAACGCGGACTTAGCCCGCGCGCTTGGCGAAGCGGTAGTGGCAGACCATCCACTCGTCGCCGCCCCGGAAGTTCCAGAGCTCGGCGCAGGCCATGAAGAACACCCGCCAGTTGGCCAGCCAGGCCTTCGCCCGATCCTCGCCGTAGGTCTGCGCGAAGATCCGCAGGATCTCTTCGCGGTGACGGTCGGTGTTCTGGAGCCAATGCTCCGAGGTCTGGCCGTAGTGGCGGCCTTCGACCTCCCACTGCTGCTCGAGCTTCAGGTCGGCCTGGAAGCGGCTGGCGAGGCAGTTGGAGGGCATGATGCCGCCGGTGAAGAAGTGGCGCGACATCCAGTCGGATGAGTCCTTGGCCGCGAAATGGTAGGCGATGTCCTTGTGCGTGAAGACGTGGAAGAACAGCTTGCCGCCGGGTTTGAGCCAGCCGCCGATGCGGCGCATGAGCTCGCCCCAGTTCTTCATGTGCTCGAACATCTCGACCGACACCACGCGGTCGAAGCGCGAGGCCTCGGCGGCGAAGATGTTCATGTCGCAGGTGATGATGCGGACGTTCTTGAAGCCACGCTTGGCGCATTCGCCTTCGATGTGGGCGCGCTGGGAGGCGGAGTTCGAGACGCCGGTGATGCGGGCGTTCGGGTATTTCTCGGCCATCCAAAGGGTGAGCGAACCCCAGCCGCAGCCGAGCTCGAGGATTTCGAGGCCGTCCGTGAGCTCCGCGCGCGCGCAGGTGCGGGCGAGCATGGTCTCCTCGGCTTCGCCGATGGTCTCGCTGCCGGACTCATAATAGCAGGAGGAATATTTCAGGCGTGGGCCGAGGCAGAGCTTATAGAAGGCCGCGGGGACCTCGTAATGCTGTTCGTTCGCCGCCTTGGTCTCGATGGCCACCGGCAACGTGCGGAGCTCAGCCGCGAAGGCGTCGACCTTGGCAAAGCGCGCGGCGGCGGACTCCGGACGCTCGTCCGAGAGGCGCTGCTTGAGCAGACGGCGGATGCCCCAGCGGATCACGCTGTCCGGCAGGACGTCTTTTTCGATGAGGGTATCGATCAGCGGCATGCCCACACCTTGCACGAAGACCGGGCCGCTGGCAATCCGCCGCGGTGGAAAATCAACGGCGGGGTGGACGGGGCCAGAAGGCCGGCACGCGCGCCTGATAGTCGGCGTAGGCGGGCCCCTTCGACGTCAGGAGCTGCTGCTCCGTGAGCGGGATGCCGGTCACGCGCGTCAGGAAATAATACATCACCCCGACACAGAGCAGGCCCGGGACGCCGCGGTAGGTGCTATTGTAGCTCATCAACAGGAAGCCGACCCACACGAGCCATTCACCAAAGTAGTTGGGGTGGCGGCTCCAGGCCCAGAGCCCGCGTTCGCAGACTTGGCCCTTGTTGGCGGGGTCTTTCTTAAAGGACGCCAGCTGCGCGTCAGCGACCGTCTCGATGAGGAGGGCAAGGCCGACCACGCCGAGGCCGACCCAGTGGATGGTCTGAGCCGGGCCGGAGGCGCCGGTGGGATTCGAGGATAGGAGCGGCAGGCAGAGGATCGCGAGGACGAGCGCCTGGATGAAATAGAAATAGGCCATCTGCGCCGGCATGCGTGCGCCGTGCTCGGCCCGCATCTTCAGGTAGCGGCCGTCTTCTTGGTCGAGATGCCCGAGGACGCGACCGGCGAGGTGTGTGCCGAGACGTAGACTCCAGAGCACCGTCGCGACAGCCATCAACACCCCTTGGCCGCCGAGCGGGAAGATCCAGTAGTGGATGGCGAGCATCTGCAGGCCCACGAGCGCGAAGCCGTAGGACCAAGCGACGTCGACGATGGACCAGTTATCGATCTTCTTGGCGATGAGCCAGCAGAGCGCGAAGAAGACGCAGGCTTCGCCAAGGAGGATCAGGAAATCGAGGCCGAGTTCGAAGAGGGGGCTCATGGGGCGGGAGGTTGGGGGGTGAGACGATGAAACGTGCGACGCAGGATAAGGTGCAGGAGCCAGCAGGCGAGCGGGACCGTCACGGCCCAGCCGATGAGCCCATGCAGGCCGGCCAGCCAGAACTTATCTAGGAAATCAGGGATGGAACGGTTGAACTCGCCGATGATCGCCTCCGGGGTGAGGACGAAATGCCGCGACCCCGAGAGCGTCTCGCCGAGGCGGACGAATGGTACGATGAGCAGGACCTGCAAGGGGAAGGCGGTGTGGTTGACGATCTGCATCACCACGTGGTTAAGGCGGAAGAGCCGACCCGCTGCCAGGCAGAGCAGGGTCGTCAAACCGATGAATGGGACAATCGCGATGGCGAAGCTGACCACGATCGCGGCCGAGACTGCCTCCGGGGTCGCGCCTTGGCGGAGTTCCGCGACGAGCGGATCACGCACCCGGCGGCGCAGCCAATCGGAGACGCGTCCCATTCAGGCGACCTTACGCGTGAAGAACACCTTGCCGAGGTCGGTCTCGTCGCCGGACTGCTTCAGGCAGAGCAGGGCGTAGGCGGCGATGGCGAAATTACCCAGGAGCATCAGCGCCACGAACCAGCCGAGGCGGGAGGCGATAGTCTGTTCGCGCCAGGCGACGTAGAGCCAGAAGGCAAGGAAGCCGAAGTAGGCGTC
>CALEEU010000320.1 GCA_937875975.1 uncultured Opitutia bacterium
AAACCGAAAGGGCCGGAGTCCGCAGACCCCGGCCCTTTTTCGACTAGCCCTAGCCCGGGCCCTGCACCTAGCCCTGAATTAGAGACTCCGCAGGTAGGCGGCGATATCAGCGACGCTCTGCTCGGTCAAACCCATCTGAGCCGGCGTGAACATGAGCGAGCGGTCGAGATGCTTCTCTTCCTTGATGCGATTGCGAGGAATCGACTGCACGAGGCCACCCATGGACTTGATCATCAGCGGATCGCCCGAAGACAGCACCATACCCGTGATGACCATACCGTCGTCGAGCACTACGCGCGTGCCTTCAAAGCCATGCGAAATATTATTGGAAGGCTGGGCGATATTCAGGATTAGCGACTCGAGCGACTGCTGCTTGGCGTAGGTCGTCAGGTCCGGACCGAAGTCGATACCCTTACCGTCGAACTTATGACAGGCATAGCAAACGGCGGCCACGGCCTTACCGTTGGCGGCATCTCCCTTGAGGGCAGCGATGACCTCGACAGAGGCGAGACCCTTCGCGCCCGGCATCTCCGGTGGCAGGTCGCTGGCCACCAGCTTAGCCATGGCGGCATTGCCTCCGCGCGCCTTGACGATGGCATCGACGTCGAAGGCTTTCCAGAGGCTAGCCTTGCGATTACCAACCCACCACTTGGCGAGGTCGGACTGGGCGAAGTTCTTGCTCAACGAGAGTTCCACCATCGTGCCGGCGGCTTCAGCGCTGCGCGTGAAAGCGAGCGTGGTGAGGTCGCGCTTGAGCTCGGTCTCGTTCAGCTTGCCAGAAAGCAGGCGGGCGCGGACATCACGAACGGCGGATGCCGGGTGCAGGCGCCAGGTGAGCCACGCGTAGGCGGGGGTCCATTCGAGAGCCGGCTTGGCCATGACCTTGGCGATGGCGGCGTGGACGACAGCCTCGCGGTCCGTGGAAGCAAGGCCGATGGCCTCGAGGTAGGCGCGATCTTGGCCGTCAAACTGCTGGGCAATCGTCACGAGCGTGGCGATGGCGGCCGGGGTCTTGAAGTCGCGCAAGGCGATGGCGACCTCGCGACGGACGGCGGCGGACTTATCCTTGGCCATGGACTCACAGAGCGCGAAGACGTCGAGATTAGCAGCCCGCAGAGCGCGGAAGGCCACGAGGCGGCGGGTGTCATCCGTAGAAGCGAGTTCCTTGCGAGCGAGCGCGACGCCTTTATCGCCGAGCTGCGCGAGCAGCCAGACGGCACGGGAAGCGACGAACGGATTGGCGTCGGCGAGGAGAGCCGCAACATCGTCGACGACCTTGTCACCTGCAGCCTTGAGGCGATTGAAGCCTCCGGCGCGGACGTTAGGCGAAGGATTACGCAAAGCGGCGATCTGGCCAGCAGTGGTTGAGAGATCGATCTTCGGTATGACCGACTTGAAGCCCTTCGGAGCAATCCGATAGATTGTGCCAGAAAGGCTGTTGTCGCGGGTGCCGTGGCCGCCCACACCGGGATCGAACCAATCGGCGACGTAGATGGCACCATCCGGACCGACGCAGACGTCGGAGGGACGGAACTTGGTCTTCAGGACGCCGGTGGCCTTGCCGCCGAGGAAGTCGGAACCAGCCCACTCCTTCTCCTTGTTCGAGGTGAGGAAATCGAAGCGCTCGAGTTTCATGCCGGCGCCATCAGGCTTGGGCAGGTACCCGAAGACGACGTTCTTGCCGGCTTCGCAGGCGAGGAGCAGTCCATTCCACTTCGCATCCAGCGCACCGTTCTCATAGAAGGCCACGCCAGTCGG
>CALEEU010000321.1 GCA_937875975.1 uncultured Opitutia bacterium
TCGGTAAGGCTTACTTTTACGCGACTTCCTTGCTCAAGGCCAACGGGGCCACCGAGGACGAATGGCGTCCCTACGCCGAACGCACCCGCCAGGTGTTCCGCTACCTCGCCGAACACCAGGACCCCGCGGCCCTCGCCGACTATGAGAAGCGCGTCGAAGCAGAGTTCGCGCGCTCTGTCCGCCAAAATAACTTATGAAGACCCACCTCCTCCTTTGCGCCCTCGGCGCCCTCGCCTTGGCTCAGGAAGCTCCCGCCCCTTCCGCTGTTGAAGGCGTGCGCGGTGTCCGTCAGGAAGGCTCCGGCAAGGTGAGGGAGATTGATCCCGCGGCGAAGAATGTTGCGCCCACCACTGTGCAGGGCGTCGACAAGGTCGATGGGGTGAAGGCACCGGGCGGTGCTAAGGCCGTGAAGCAAGCGCCTCCGCCCGCCTCCGTTACCGAAGGCGCCCAGCCTGTGAAGGGGGCCGGCACGAAAGCCACGCCACCCCCTCCGCCTGCGAAGGGACTCGTCGGTGCCGAAGGCGTGAAGCCACCTGAGGGCGTGAAGGGTGCCGGCACCAAGGGCACGCCGCCTCCGCCGCCTGCCAAAGGTCTCGCTGGCGTCAAGGGCGTCAAAGCGCCCGCCGGCGTTAAGCCCGCCGCCGGTGGCATCAAGCCGGTCGAAGGCGTCACCGGTATCGGTGCCGGCAAGCAACAGAATCTCGAAGCCGCGCTCCAGGTCCAACCCGCCGGTAAGCCCGAGCCGAAAAAGGCCAAGGCCGCCGCCGCGCTCCTCGGCGGACCCGAGCCGAAGGGTAAGCCCACCAAGCAGGACGACCGCAAACTCTTCGAAGAGATCAAAAAGATCCCCGACAACGGTTCCTGAACCCCCGCATTTCTAAACAACAAATATCATGAGACTCCTCCGTCCGTTCCTCTGCGCCGCCCTCGTGCTCGCCGCGACGTTACCCGCCCAGCAGGCTACCCCGCTCGACGCCAAGACGCAGCAGCAGTATGAGCGCCTGCTCCGCCATCGCTATACGCGCGACCTTACCGAGGTCTTCGCGGCGATGGAGAAATCCGCCAAGCCGGACGCGCGAGCGACCGCTGACGCCCGCTTCCTCTCCGCCTTCCGCCTCGGCGACTGGGCGCAGGTGCGGGCTGAACTTGCCTCGCTACCGCCCGAGCTCGGTCGCGGTATCTACGACAAGATACTCACCGATCTCGCCGAGCGTCCGAAGAATGGTGTCCGTATTGAGGACGTCTTCGCCCTCGCTGATGCCGCCCCGGGGGAACTGAGTGACCTCGAGCTCCGCAAAATCGGCCAGATGCTCGGCCAGGTCGTCTCGCCCAACGAAAGTTTCTGGATCGCCGACCGCCTTTCCCGCGGCACCGAGAAGCTGGGCGGCAAGGATCCTGCCCGTCGCCTCGCCGCCGGTCGCGTGCTGCTCGCCGGGGGCTTCCGTGACCTCGCCAAAGCTTACCTGCCTGATGGCGCTGACCTCGATAAGGTCGCCGATGAAGGCCTGCGTCTGGAGATTGCCGCCTTCCTTGCCGCCGAACAGGCCACCGAGCTCGCCCAGCGCGACCAAATCTCGCGCATCTGGAATGACAACGTAGCCATTCTTCGTTCGGAGAAAAAGATCAACGACTGGGAGAAGACCAAGGCCGCTGGGGAGATGCTTCGCGTGCTCACGCAGGTCTCGCCCGCCGTGCTGAGTGGCACCTTCGCTGAGCTGATGAAGGCCCAGCCCGAGGCCGCCCTCAAGATTGTCGGCG
>CALEEU010000322.1 GCA_937875975.1 uncultured Opitutia bacterium
GGCCCGATTCAAGCCATCCTGTCGGAATTTACCGGTCTTCCGGGAAGAGCACCCGGAAGAACCAAGCCGCTAAGGCTGCGCCAACAAACTGGACGACGACCTCGGCCAAGATGCGCGGGGCGACCTTGGCCAGGAAGAGGCTTTCCGTGATGAAAGTCTTGGTGCCGAGCAGGCCGTCGAAGATTGCGGAGAAGAGGCCGAGTAGCGCGGAAGCCAGCGAGACCGCCGGGTTCATGGTCGGATTGAAATCCCCAAACGTTCCCGAGAGGCCAAGGACGGCCACCGCGATGGCTAGGCCGAAGTAACTGTTGCCGGCGGTGAGGCGCGAAGTGCCGACCATCAAGATGATGAAGGCCAGCGCGAAAGTGCCGAGCAACTCGACGACCGCGGTGACGCCGAATCCCGTGAAGGCGGATTCGCTCAAGGCATCGACCGCCCCCTTGGCGTGTTCGGAGTCATGGCCGAGGAGATAACCAGCCGCCATCGCCGCGAGGACGGCCGCCGCCAGCTGCACGCCGATATAGGCCCAGAGGGCGCGGGTGCCCGAGCGACCACGCACGCGGAAGGCAAGCGAGACGGCGGGGTTATAGTGGGCAAGAGAGACCGGTGCACCCATGTAAATCAACGCGCAAAGCAAAGCGGCGACCGGGAGCGCGTTGGACGCGACCATCGCTGCCAAGCAAAGGAAGAAAGTGCCGACGGCCTCGATGAGCAGCTTGTTGCGCATGGGGTGAATGTTGTCAGGCGGTCAGCGGTCTCAAGCGCGGAGTCGCTTAGCGCGGCGCGCGGGCGTTGAGCCAGTTCTCACTGAAGGCCGCGATTTCCTCGTAACTGGGTAGGCGCCGCGTACGGCTGCGCATCTCCCTGGCCGCTTCTTCCTGCGCGGCGAAAAGTTCAGTCATCGTCGCGTGGAGGGGGGTCTTGTTGTTCTTGTTGTCGACGAGCCAGAAGCCGACCTGCTCGCCGTCGACGACCTCGTTGTTATAATACTGCCAGAAGAGCATCATCGCCGGCTTCCAGGTGAGCAGCTTGGCGAGGATCTCGCGATTGCGCTGCTCGTGCTTCGCGCCGTCGCCGCCGCACGCCTTCCAAGAGAGGCCGCACTCGCCGATGAAGACACGCTTCACGGGCAGGCTGGGCTTGGCCGGGAGCTGCGCGTTGACGTAGTCCAACGTCGCCCGGATCTCTTCCGCCGGGAGCAGCTGGCAGTCGTAAGCGGAGTAGGAGACGAAATCGACGTTCACCTTGGGCAGCACCGCGTTTACGAGGCGCTTGCGGCCGTCCTTCATCGCGTC
>CALEEU010000323.1 GCA_937875975.1 uncultured Opitutia bacterium
CCCTACCCCTTATCAGAATCAATCCTTCATCTTTCATCTTTCATCCTCCATCCTCCATCTTCCCTTACCCCGATGAAGTTCCTCCTCGCATCCCTCTCCCTCCTCACCCTCTCCGCCACCGCGGCCGACTATTTCCCGCCGTCCGACGCCCAAGGCGGCTGGCGCACCCCGAAGGATGCGAACGAAGCCCGGGCGCTCGCCGGCGTAGACATGGCTAAGCTCGAACAGGCCTACCGCGCCGTCGAACGCTCCAACACGGAGAACGGCGGTTTGGTCGTCATCAGCAAAGGCTACCTGGTCTTCGAGAAATACTTCGGCAAGGCACACCGCAACGCCAACCCCGACATGGCCTCCACGGGCAAGGGCTTCACGAGCATCGCCTGCGGCGTGATGCTGCAGGAATTCAAAGCGAAGCTGCCCCAGGGTCTCGACACGAAGGTCTATACGCAGGAATTCCTACCCGAGGCCTTCCCTCTGCGCGACCCTCGTGAAGCCGATATCCGCCTGGGTCACCTGCTCTGCATGACCTCTGGTCACAACGGCGAAGGCGCCACGCCGTCCGGAGTCATCAAGGGTACCGCCCAGCCGCTCAAGCCTTCCAAGGGCCAGGATATCCGTGACGTCGACGGCTCCTCCCTCCGCGTGCCGCTCTGGACCGCTCCGGGCGAAGGCTACTCCTACTCTTCCCCGGCTCCGCACATCGCCTCGATGGTCCTCCGCCGCGTGACGGGCAAGGAGCTGCCGGCCTACATCGAAGAGAAGTTCGCCCAGCCGATGGGTTGGGGCCCCTGGGGTTACTGCCTCTACCGCGGTGACGTGACGATGGCCCATGCCAACGGAGCTGGCTCGATCGCCCTCCGCGCCACCGACGCCGCCCGTTTCGGCTACTGCCTCGCCCAAGGCGGACGCTGGAAGGACCAGCAGCTCATCCCGGCCGACTATATCAAACTCTGCCAGCAGTCCCTGCCCTATAACCCGCACTTCCCCTTCAGCCTCCAATTCGAACACAACCAGGCCGGCCAGATCGTCGGAGCCCCTCGCGACGCCTTCTACAAGACCGGCGCCGGCGGCTTCTGCCTCTACATCGTGCCCTCTCTCGATCTGGTGATCTACAAACTCGGCGGCAAGGACGGCCAGTGGAACCCCGACCTGACGCGCATCCCGCAGCCGGCCGATAACTTCGGCTCGCACACGAACCCTCCCGCACCGCCCAAGAACGGCGCCTACGAGAACTACAGCATCCCGCGCATCCTGGAGATGATCTGTCAGGCGACCATCCGCTGACCTGCCTCACAAGCAGGTTGCCTCACTAGGACCAGGTGGCATCCTGCCGACATGCGCCTCCCCACGTTGCTCCTGTCCCTGTTCGCCTGGCTGTCCCTGCCGGCCGCCCAGCCGAACGTGCTGCTGATCATGGTCGATGACATGGGTTGGGCCGACCTCGGCTGCTACGGCAGCGAAATCCCGACGCCGAACATCGACGCGCTAGCGCAGAAAGGCGTTCGCTTCACCCAGTTCTACAATACGGCCCGCTGCAGCACGACCCGCGCCTCCTTGCTGACGGGACTCTACCCTCATCAGGCCGGCATGGGCCATCTGGATGGGATGCGCCTGCCGGAATCGCGCGGCACCCACGGCCGCCTTAACGACCGGGCAGTCACGATCGCCCAGGTCCTCGGGACCGCCGGCTACCACACGTCGATGGTCGGCAAATGGCACCTCGGTCAGCAGGCGGGCACGACGCCTTGGAACAAGGGCTTCCAACGCACGGCGACCACCCGCTTCGGCGAACTGTATTTCCCGAATGAGAAACATAAGCCGGGAACGGAATTCGTCTACCTCGACGGCGCCGAGACGCGGGCGGAAGATCCGAAACTCGGCGCGGGAGAATGGTATTCGACCTTCATGTTCACGGACTGGGCCCTGAAATTCGTCGACGATGCGAAGCAGCAGCAGAAACCGTTCTTCCTCTACTTCGCCCACGGCGCCCCGCACTTCCCGCTCAAGGCGCCTGCCGACGTGATCGCGAAATACCGCGGCAAATACAAGGCCGGATGGGACAAGCTCCGCGCCGCCCGCCATACGAAACAGCTCGAGATGGGCCTGGTCGACCCGAAGTGGCCCCTCTCGGCCCGCCCCGAGGAAGTCGCCGCCTGGGACTCCCTTTCACCGGAAGACCAGGACCGTTTCGACCACATGATGGCCACCTACGCCGCGATGCTCGACTGCGTGGATCAGAGCGTGGGGCGCATGGTCGCCGGACTCAAGGAGCGCGGGATGCTCGATGATACGCTCATCCTCTTCCTCAGCGATAACGGCGGCAACGCCGAGGGCGGCCCCCGCGGCATCACCCAAGGCGAAGAAATCGGTTCGGCGAACTCCCATGTCTTCCTGGGAATGAGCTGGGCGACGCTCAACAACACGCCCTTCCGCCGCTACAAGCACTTCACGCACGAGGGCGGCATCAGCTCGCCGCTCATCGCCCACTGGCCGAAGGGCATCCCGGCCGAGCGCCACGGCAAGCTCGAGAAACAACCGGCCCACCTGATCGACGTGATGGCGACGGCGGTCGACCTCTCCGGTGCGACCTATCCGGCGACGTTCGCCGATCATCGCATCCTGCCGATGGAAGGGACCAGCCTCCGCCCGGCCTTCGCCGGCGCCCCTCTCCACCGCGTTAAGCCGATCTTCTGGGAACACGAAGGCAATCGCGCCGTCCGTAGCGGCCCGTGGAAAGCAGTGATGAAGCTGAAGGGCGAATGGGAACTCTACAATATCGAGGAAGACCGCACCGAGCAGCACAACCTGATCGGCATCAACAAGGCGGTCGCGGTCTTGCTCATCCAGCAATGGAACGACTGGGCGGCCACGAGCTTCGTCGACCCCTGGACCGGTCCCGCCCGTAATAATTGGGGCGAGGAACCGCGTCCGGGCAAGAAGGCGAAGAAGTAGGCTTACTTCCCCGCCGACCGCTCGACCACGTGCGCGTAGAAGGCGATCTGGTCGTATTGTTTCTTATGGTTGCCGAAGCCTTGGCGTAAGGTCGTCCGCAGGGCGTTCGTGCCGCCTGCCTGCATGACGTCAGGGCCTTCCTTGGCCAGAAGAGCGGCATTCTTGTTTCCGGGCCGGACGACCGCGATGTGCCCCGGGCGCGTCGCGTCCGGATTCTTGAGCGAAGCCAACACGAGCCGACCATCGTTCGCCACCGCCTGCGCCGCGGCGCCGTCGACGAGACGGACCCAACCGGCCTTCTTGCCGGCATCGGAGGCTAACCAATCGAATTGGGCGTTGGCGAGGAGCACGACCCCGTGCTCAGGCGGACGCAACAACGGGATCGCCAGGCGGTCGGCGACCGCAGCCACGAACTGACTGCAATGGGTATGCTTGCTCTTGGCATCCTTGATGGGCTGTCCGGTCGGTAGCCCGGTCTTCCAATCGACGATCGCTCCCGGCAACCAAAGCTTGTCGACCTCCATGCCCTCCAGTCGCTTCCAAAGTCCTTCGGTCGGCCCCTTGCTCCGGGCGGCCCAGCGCGCGGCTTTCTCGACCAAGGGTTCCAAGCCTGCGGTCTGCTCGGGATGCGGACTCGAAGTGAAGACCCGGCCAAGGCCGTAAGTAGCCCTCACCATGGCTGGAGCGTTCACCATCACGCCGACGGGGGTGTCGTTTAGAGCCAGTTCAGTACGAAATGCGACCAGGGTCTCGAAATCGGGCAGGTCCTTGCGGAAGTCGGCCCTTATGATGGGGCCGTTGGCGTAACGGACCCCGCGATCGGTCAGTTTCTCGCCGAAGGCTTCGCCTTCGATCTTCACTTCGCCCTGACCGCGTCGCCACTTGGACGAGACGGTCTTGGCGTTCAAGACCCCGACGCCCCACTCGAAACCGCTGCAGGCCAGATACGCCCCGGCGCAGATGCCGACATACCCGCCGCCATTGCGGACGAAATCCCGGACCTCTTCGCGCCCTTGCTCGCCGAGGCCGGCCGCCTCGGCGCTACCGCTGCCGCCGGTGAACATGACGAGGTCATACCCCTTCAACCCACCCGCCGCGATGTCCGCCCCCTTGAGACGGGTGAGCTTGATGTCCGCCGTCTTGCTCATGATTTCCGTCACGCATGGGATACCCTTTCCGGTCGCGCCTTTGTCGTCGTAGACGGCGACCTTGATGACCGGGAGTTCCGCGGCACCCAGGCCGAGGGTGAGCAGCAGAATCGCCAGCGTCGTGCGCATGAGTTTCATCGTAAGGGATGCTGCCGATCGGCGAGCGGTAGTGCTACCTTCTTGCCTCCGACGGCGAACGACGCGAACACGCCCAAAGTCAGCTCGACGGTCTCACGTCCCGCCTCTGGACCGCAAAGCGGCTGACGCTTGTCGGCGATGGCGGCGACCAGGTCACGAACGGCGCCATGGTGACCGCCATTCACGAGTTTGATGTCCTTGATGGGCTCGGGCTTCCCGATGCCCGCAGTGGTGATCGGCGTCTTCTGACCATCACGTTCCAAGATGGCCAGCGGCTCCTCGTCGATCTGGAGCGAGATGACGCCCTTGGTGCCGATCAAGCGCGCCCCGAACGGCGTTCCCTTGGTCCAGGCGCCTTTCTTGGAATCGAAATAAAGCGGGATACCGCTCTTGGTCTCATAGCGAGCATGGACCTCGTCGCCTACGATGAGCCCGACGCCTTCGTCGCCAGGACGGATATCCGCCTTGGTCGCCGGTCGGCCCTCGACGAGGATAGTCGCCTCGCACGAGGTAGCCGGTCCGGTGAACAGGGTCGCAAGGTTGAAGCCATGCCCGCCGAGGACCCAGAGATCGAGTCCGCCGCCACGCTGGTCCTGCTTCCCGCGCACCCGGACTTCCTTGAGCTCGCCGATCTCACCGGACGCGACGAGCTGCTTCACGACATCGACGACGGGGTGATAGCGGTTCCGATGCGCGATGGCCAGCCGCACGCCCTTTTCGGCGCAAAGCTTCATGATCTCATCGGCTTCGGCCAAAGTGCGGACGAACGGCTTCTCGACATAGATGCCCTTCACGCCTGCTTCGACGGCGGCGACGATCATGTCCCGATGCTCATGGATATGCCGCGGGCAGATGGCTACGATATCCGGCTTAGCCGAAGCGAGCATGACCTTGTAGTCTGCATAGGCCTTCACGCCGCCAAGCCGCTTGGCCGCCTCGGCTAGGCCCTTGGGGTCGGCATCCGCGACCGCCACGATCTTAGTCTGGTGAATCTTCAGCCAGACGGTGTCTTCTCCATGCCCGTAGTTACCCTGGCCGGTGTGTCCGATGACGCCGACGGTCAGGGGTCGCTCCGCCGTCTGGGCCGCCAACGAGGCGATGGAAAGCACCAAAGCGAAAAGGAAGACGCTGCGTTTCATATTACTTGGTGGAGCGAGGGTTCTTGAGGAAATAGAATTTGCCGTCCTCGGCGCCGCCGAGGAAATCAGGCACGCCGTCCGCATCGAAATCCACGGTGGTCGGACTGACGTCATGACCTTCGATGTTCTGCTTCACGAGCGGCCCTTCGTCCTTGAACAGCCACTTACCGTCCTTGGCCCCGACCTGTCGGAGGAAATTAGCGCTGGAAGAATTGAGCAGGAAATCAGCCTGGCCATCGCCATCCCAGTCGGTGACGCACAACTTGCGACGTCCGCTCCGGCCGGCCGTGCCTTTGGTCAGCTGCAACGGCTGCCCCTTCTCGTCACAGAACGCGCGGCGAGGAGATTTGACGAAGAGTTTGCCCTCGACCTTGGCTCGCTCGAAGAACGCAAGGTAGCCCTCCTGATCAAGCATGACGAGATCCATCAGGCCGTCCTTGTTCCAATCGACGGCGACGGGCGTGGTGCGCCATTGGGTCAGCAAGGCCTTGCCCTGCGGCTTCATCCAACCCCAGGCCAGCGCGGGCTGGGCGCCCTCCCACTCGACCTCGACCGGCTGCGCGGCGGCGAGTTTCGGCGACTGCCGGGTGCCGACGTTTCGATACCAGACGACCTTACCGAGGATGGAATTGACGAGGAGGTCCGGCAGTCCGTCGCCATCCCAGTCGGCCACGGTCTGCGTGGTGTATCCCCACTTGGCCTCCGCCGGGCCCTGGATGCTGCCATTGCGACCCGCCATGATACGTAAGGTCTTGCCGTCCGCATGCAGGAGCTGAGGAGCGGCGAACTTGGGCGAAGCCACACCCTTCCCGCTCAGGTTTTCGAAGAAGCCCACATAGCCCGCGGTGTTTCCGGAAATAATGTCGATGTCACCGTCACCGTCCCAATCGAAGCCGACCGGGGTGGCGAGGGCGCCGAACTTGATCTCATCGGCCTGCTGCTTGAAATACTTAGGCGGCAGGAACAGGGGCGTATGGTCGTCAGTGAACTTACCAGTGTTCTCGATAAAGGCCACGCGGCCGTCTTCGTCGCCGACGACGAGGTCGAGCTTGCCGTCCTTGTTCCAATCAAACGCGACGGGGGTGATCATCTCGAGGTCCATGGTCAGCGGACGTTGCGAACCCGGTAGCGCTTTGGCTTCGAGCGTAGCCTTCCACGCCGCCGAACGTGCGCCGGTCGTCACGCTCGCCGGCACGATCAGCCGGCGTCCGGCGGCATACTTGGGCTCAGCCCGCGATCCGACATTCTCGAAATAGGTGAAGCCATCCAGGAACTCGCCGCAAAGCAGATCGAGATCCCCGTCACCGTCGAAGTCCGCGAAATTAGGCGAGGGCCAGCCAAAGACCTCGAGGTCCTTGCCGACGGACTGCACGCGCACGGCATCAAGATACTTCGGCTTATCATCATTACCGACATTGCGGAGGACATAGACGAAGCCACGCAGCGGTCCTTTGATCCAGACGCCCTGGGCGTTGTAGGCATTGTCCCAGCCGTAGTCGGTCCAATCACCGACGCCGATAATCACGTCGGTCTTCCCGTCGCCGTCATAGTCGACGACCTTCCACATGTTCGCCCGCACTTTGTTGGGGTGGACGTTCGTCGGGAGAGGCAGCTTCTTGCCGGACTCGAGCCCAGACTTGGCAAAATCCGGATACTCGACCGCCGGCGAAAGGACCCGCGGCTTGCCGTCAGCGCCCCAGCTGAGCTCGACGTTCTGCATGCCTTTGCTGATGCGGACGCCAGGCTTGAAGACGGGCAAAGGACGCTTCGCGGTGTCCGCATCAGCCCGGAAGACATAGACGCCGTTCGAAGGCTTATCGGGGCAGTTGACGACGAGCTCGAACTTGCCGTCGCCATCGACGTCCATGGGCAAGGGCCAGGCCCAGAGGCCGACGCCGAGATCTACGACGAGTCCGGGATGGTTATACTTCAGCCGCTCGAGGCCGGCCTGGCCGGATGCGTCAGCCGCCTTCGGCCACACCGATCCTTCCATCGGCCGTGCGACGAGCTTGGCCGGGTCGATGACCACATGCTTGGCGAGCTTGCGCTTCCACGTATAGGTCACGTGCACGAGCCCATCCTCCGATTGGATGATGGCGGGATAACTGAACTCGGCCTTAGGCTCATCCTCGAACACCAAGGCGGCTTCCCAAGTGATGCCGTCCTTGCTCACGGCGAGATTGAGCGGACTACGACCCTTGGCGGTGTGGTTATAGATCAGGAGATGACGCCCGTCCTTGAGCGTGACGGCATCGGTCCCGGAATTCGGATTGGGCAGGTCCGTCAACTCGACTTTTGTCCAAGTCGACCCTTGATCGTGGGAGACGGTGCTGAAGATCTTGGCGTTACGGGTTCGGCCAACCGACATGAGGCCACCGTCTTTCAGGAACAGGATACTGGGCTGGATCGAGGCGGGAGCACCCTGCCCTTGCTCGACCGCGATCTTCTCCCAGGTGACCCCGTTATCGCGGCTACGCTCGAAATGGATCTGCCACGAAGGGCCGACCTTCAGCCCCTCGGCGCTGCTACCGGACAAGATCGTGCCATCCTTCAGCTGGACGGGCTTATTCTTGATGGGGCCCAGGATGCCTTCAGGGAGTCGACGCGCTTCGCCCCAGGTCTTGCCGTTATCATCGCTCAGGCGGAGTAAGCCCCACCATTCCACAGGATTGGGTCCGACTTTGTAATAAAGCTGCAGCGGTCCTTCCTTCGGCTGGAAGAGCACGGGATTCCAACAGGGGAAGCGCTTGCCGTCCGGCTGCGTGCCTTCGGCCACCTTGACGGGGGCTGACCACTTGCCATCGACGAGCCTGGCCGTCCAGATGGAGACATCCGGCTTACCCTCAGCCTCCCCGGCGAACCACGCCGCGACCAACGCGCCGTCCTTCGCCTCGACGATCGTCGTCGCATGGCAACTGGGCACGGGGTTGGTCTCAAAGATGAAACCTGACCGGACCAGGCCCGATTCGGCAGCGACGAGTCCGGCGAGCGCGACGAACAAGGAGAGGAAGCTTCTCATGATCATTTTTTCTTGGTGGCCTGCTTCTTGCCGACGCCGGCCTGCCAGACAGGCGTCCAGTCCGGCGATTCGGTTCGGGCCGTGCTCAGGTATTCCCCAAGACGACGGGCGATTTCCGGATGTTCGGCGGCGACGTCCTTTTGTTCGGCCACATCGTTCCTCAGGTCATGCAATCGAACCCTCCGGTCAGGTCCACCGCTACGGATACCCTTCCAGCGTCCGTCGAGGAGCGCGGCCTGCCGGAAACCACCTTCATGGAACTCCCAATATAGATACTCGTGCCTCGCTTGGAGTCCTTCGCCGAGCAAGGTCGGGGCGAAGCTGACCGAATCCAGGTCAGCGGGAGCCGGCTGGCCCGCCAACTGCGCAGCCGTGGCGAAGAAATCTCCCGCATACGCGACGTGGCCCGTTTCGGACCCGGCCGCGATCCGTCCTGGCCACCAGGCGATGAAGGGCACCCGGATCCCGCCATCGGTCAGCGAACGCTTGATACCGCTGAAGGGGCCGCTCGGATTGAAGCGCGTGAGGTCGTGCCGGGCTTCATCGTGCGGTCCGTTGTCGCTCGTGAAGACGACCAGGGTGTCCTTTTCGAGGCCGAGTTCCTTGAGCTTCGCCAGCATACGTCCGACGTAGCCGTCGAGCCGCGTGATCATCGCGGCCTGGCCCTTGTCGGGCTTCGGCCAATCGGCTTCAGCATAGGGCCCGTAATCGGGGACGTCCGCGCCGTCGCCCAGCGCGACGCTCCGCTCGTTGTTGGCGTGCGGGACGATCATCGACCAATAGAGGAAGAACGGCCGGTCCTTGTTCCGCTCGACGAATCGCAGCGACTCTTCGGCGAAAAGATCGTCCGCGAATTTCTCCATCTTGGTCGCATAGCCCCCGCCATGCTCGCCCACAGGGGTCACGACGTTGGGCAAGGCCTCCTTGGTCTCGTTCCGCCAGAGGTAATCAGGGAAGTGATTGTGCGCATGGTGTTGGTTCAGGAAACCATAGAACTCATCGAAGCCCTGCTTGCGGGGCAGGCCGGACTCGGCGGCACCGACGTCCCCGAGACCCCACTTACCGATGAGGGCGGTCTTATATCCTGCGGACTGGAGGAACTTGGCTACCGTCAGGTCGCCGGACTTGAGCGCCTGCGCGGCCGCATTCTTCTGGCCGGCGTTGCCGCGGACGCGGGTATGGCCGTGATGCAGGCCGGTCATGAGCACGCTGCGAGAAGGCGCGCAGACCGTAGCGCCGGCATAGAACTGCGTGAACTTGAGCCCCTCCTTCGCCATGCGATCCAACTCCGGGGTGACGATCACCTTCTGACCATAGCATCCGAGGTCGGCGTAACCGAGGTCATCGGCCAAGATGTAGATGACGTTGGGCCGGCGATCGGCGGCGCTGACCGCGAGGGCGCAGAGCAATAGCAGGAGACGGCTCATGGGGTGGCTCACCATCGTCCCGATCAGTCCGGAAAACAAGCCCGCTTAGGGGCCGCCGCCGCTCAGGCGGGAAACGATGACCTCCCGGGTCTTCCGCTGGATGGAATAAAGCTCCTGCGGACGCGTGGGATCCCAGGCGAAGGCCTGTCCACGAGAGACGAACCCGACCGACCCCACCCATCGGGCCGTGCCGCCGCCGGCAGGGAGTTCAAGGACGTAAAGCTCCCGGGCGTCATGGCCGCTGATCCAGACCCGGCCGTCGAGCGCATAGCCCCCGCCGGAACTGCTGAAGGAGCCGAACTTCGCGAGGAGCTCCGGCGGGAATTCCCATGTCGCCAAGGTGTTCCATCGGCCGTCGAAGCGGACCAGCCGGCTCAGCTTCGGGTCGCTGGTCATCCGGTAGTGCGCGAAGCATGCGAGCCAACCCTCACCCGCCGGCAACACCCAGGTGAGGGAGCCAGGCGGATTCTCGAAGATCTTGCGACCGGACGGACGCATGGTCTCGGCATCGAAATACTCGATGGAACTCTCATCCGGCTTGGCTGGGAAGTTCGAATGCGCGACCAACAACTGCCCGCCGACGACGACCCCGGAATTCAAATGCTTAACGGGCGAGCCCGCCGGCGCCCGCCACTCGCCGACCTTCCGGCCGGTGGACTTCTCATGCTTGCCGAGCGCCCGGTCATCGATGGCGTAGAAATACTCGGCATCGACCGCGACACCTTGGTTCGCTTCGGCCGCTGACCAGCTGCGCATGACCTCGAGCCGTGCCGTCGGCACGCTGACGCACCCCACGAGGCAAAGACCGATACACATCACTAAATCTATACGCATGGGGGCATACTGCCTATCTAACCCCGACAGTTCAATGGTTTCAGGGCCCGACGTGTTGTTTTAGACGTTTATCGACCCCAGGCTTTCCTCCAGATTATCCCTACCCCTATGCGCGCCGTCCTCCCTCTCCTCGCCGCCTTCAGCCTAGCCTTCGCCGCCGACACCCCTGTAACTCTCGCGCCGACCAAGGCGGACGTACCTTACGCCGGGACGACGGAGTTACGCCAGACGCTCAACGTCTACGCACCGTCGACGAAACCTACCAAGCCAGCCCCGGTGATCTTCTGGATTCACGGCGGCGGCTGGCGCGGTGGCGAAAAGACCAGCGTCCAGCTGAAGCCGAAGTTCTTCACCGACCTGGGCTATGTCTTCGTCTCGACGAATCATCGCTACGTCTCCGCGGTCCCGATGAACGAGATCTTCGCCGACATCGCGAAATCGCTCCGCTGGACGTATGACCACGCGGCCGAGTTCGGCGGCGACCCTAACCGTATCGTGATCATGGGGCACTCATCGGGAGCCCAGCTCGCCGCCTACCTGGCCATCGACGAACGTCCGCTGAAGGCCGTAGGTCTGTCTCTGGCGATGTTCAAGGGCTGCGTCCCGGTCGATGCCGATACGTTCGACATCCCGGCGGTCATCGAACTAGCGACCAACAATCGCAAAGCCGCGGGCAAGCCCGAGCCGAAATACGGCCACCGTGAGATCTTCGGCGGCAAGCCCGAACTCTGGACCGACTACTCCGCGACCACCCACGTCGCCGCCGGCAAAGGCATCCCGCCCTTTCTCATCCTCTACGACGCAGCCGCCGCCCTCACGCCCGACCAGGCCAAGCGCCTGGAGAAAGCGCTGACCTCAAAAGGCATCGCTGCCAAAGCCTACGGCGCCCAGAACACGAACCACGGCAAGATCAACGCCGACCTCGGCCTGCCCGACGACCCCTCGACCGCCGAGCTCCTGTCGTTCCTCAAGTCCGTCCTTCCTTGATCAGGTAGGGTCGGGACCGCGTCACGACATAGCAACCCTACGGGTAGATGACTGCGTCGATGACAGATGTCTGAGTCGATGCCCAAATCAAATAGTCCCGTCGCCCGAAGAGCGGCCTCTACATCGGCTAACTAGCACCAGCCCTGGCCCTAGCCCTTCACCTGATTTCACTTTTGCACCTTTGCACAGTCCGTAGGACGATTTGCACCTTTGCACGGCAACCTTGCCTCCCTTGCCAACTGGCCAACCGGCCAACTGGTCAACTAGCGCGCTCATCTGCCGTCTGCCATCCGTCATCCGTCATCTGTTAATGGGCTGCGTCCACGCCATCTCGACCTCGCCCCCCAGCGGTGAGCTCCGCATGGGCTTGCTCGAGGTCACGCGCGCCCGCACGTAGAGTTCGTCGCCTTTAAGGACATACTCGGCCTTGGGTCCTTTGACGCTGGCAAGCACGGCACCGACCTCGGCGCTATACTTCCGAGTGACCCTCGGTTCGCTCCCATCGGCGGCCTTCACGGCGACGGTCTTCCGATCATACCCCTTCCGGGTGCCGATGAATTCGATGACATACTCGACACCGGCGTCGGCCTTGACTTCGAGCGCGATTCGGCCGGCTCCGACCTGCAGGGTCTTGAAATCGACCCCCGTCGAGGCGTAGAAATCGCCCTTCTCCATCGCGGCGACCAACGCGTCGGCGCTCAGGTCCTTGGACTTCACCATCACCCAACCACGGCCCGAGAGGCTGGCCTTGGGTGAATCGGTGTGATAGTTATGGGAGTCATCCGTGGCTAGACCGTACATGACGGGCTTGCCGAGATGACCGAGGCGCTCGGCGAGGACGATGTCCCAGACGCGCTCAGTACCGGCATGCAACTCGTCCCCAGGATTGTTCACGGTGGGATGACCGTTGTAGACCTCGAAGAACTGCTCGTGATCGATCTGCATGAGCTCCTCGGCGGTGATCGCCCATTTGAAGTTGGGGTGATTGAGGTGCGCGAACATCGGCACACCCGTTCGGACCCTCTGCGCATGCACGGCGTCGAAGGCATGCTGGAGCGCCTTGATGATCTGCGGGCTGGTCGTGGTGTCGAGGGACTTGTCCGGCAGGATGAGTTCGCGGATGTTCGTGGCGTTGACGTGTACGTTCTTGTCCGTGATCTCTTCGCTCGGGATGAGCAGGAAGCGTCCCGGCTCCTCGAGCTTGGTCTTGATCTCAGCGAGCGTCCGCAGACGGACTTCCTTCTTCTCGCCCTCACCCCGCACCACGACCCATTCGCGACCAAAGCGCTTGAGGTATTTGTCGAGGGCCACGGCGCCGGTCTTCGATTTGTTGACCTTCAGCCACTTCTCGTGGTCGGACAGGATATTATGATCCGAGAGCGCCAGGAAATCATAACCATGGCTCTTATACCAATCGGCGATCATCTCCGGAAAATCATCCCCGTCGCTCCAATAGGTATGCGTGTGCAGGTTGCCTTTGTACCACCTCGCCTCTTCGGCGGCAGAGAGCAAGGAAGACGCGGCCAGACCGCAGACGGCAAGCAGACGGATGAGGGGCATACCTCAAACAACACCAAACGGATGACTGAGTCGAGCGCAGGGTCGATGACAGATGACTGAATCGATGCCCGAATCAGACAATCCCGCCACCTGCCACCCGGGCCGCCACCCGCTAGCCGTATCTCTGTATCGCCCTATTCAACCAAGCCTCTTGCCTTCCTGCCCCCACCCCTGCCCCAACCCCTTCCCCTCATCAGAATCAATCCTTCATCTTTCATCTCCCATCTGTATCTCTATCCGCCTCCGCCCTCTGCCATCCGTCATCTGTCATCTGTCATCTGTCATCTATAATCTCCATGTCCCACCCCCACATCGCCGTCCTCGGCGGAGGAGCCGCCGGCTTCTTCGCGGCGATCACGTGCGCGGAGGCCCTCGGCAAGGCGGGCTCAGTCACCCTTTTCGAAGCGACCCCTCATCTCCTGGCGAAGGTCCGCATCTCCGGCGGTGGTCGCTGTAACGTCACCCATTCCTGCTTCGAGCCGGCCGAACTGGTGAAGAAGTACCCCCGCGGCGGCCGCGAGCTCCTCGGGGCCTTCCATCGCTTCCAGCCCCGCGACACAATCGAGTGGTTCGCGTCGCGGGGCGTGGCGACGAAGACCGAGGAAGATGGACGCATGTTCCCCGTCACCGATGACTCGGCAACAATCGTCGATTGCCTGATGTCCGCCGCCGCCCGCGCGGGCGTGAGCATCCGCCTCTCCACCGCTGTCCGTTCCGCCGTTAAACAAGGCGAGACCTTCCAATTGACGCTCGGCACTGGCTCGATCGAGGAGTTCGACCGCGTCATCGTAGCCACCGGTGGCAATAAGTCCTCGGGCGGCCTGGCCATCGCCGAATCCTTCGGCCATGCGATCGTCCCGCCGGTCCCGTCGCTCTTCACCTTTCATATCACCGATACCCGACTGTCCGACCTCTCTGGCATCTCGGTCGAGAGCGCGGCGGTCACGGCCCCCGGTACGAAGCTCAAGACCGACGGCCCAGTGCTCATCACCCATGCTGGTCTCAGCGGCCCGGGCATCCTCAAGCTCTCGGCCTGGGGTGCCCGTGAGTTTGCGGAGCAGAACTACGCTTTCCCGATTTCCCTCAACTGGGTCCCGCCGCACACCCGCGACAGCTTGATCAAAGCCCTCTCGGTCGTCCGCGAACAGAACGCGCGCAAGCAGGTCACCACCTTCAGCCCTGTCGCTATGCCTCAGCGCCTCTGGGAACGGTTCGTCATCGCCGCCGGCATCCCGACCACCACGCCCTGGGCCCACGTCAGCAACCCCTCGCTCCAAGCCCTCGCCACCCAGCTCACGGCCGCTGAATTCAAGGTCGACGGTAAGAGCATGTTCAAGGACGAGTTCGTCACCTGCGGCGGCGTGAAACTTTCCGAAGTCGACTTCAAGACCATGGAAAGCCGGAAATGTGCAGGGCTGCACTTCGCGGGTGAAGTCCTCGATATCGATGGCGTCACCGGCGGCTTCAATTTCCAGAATGCCTGGACCACGGGATATTTAGCCGGGGTCGCGTGCGCGGGGTGACCCACTGATGACTGAGTCGATGGCAGAGGACTGCATCGATGACTGAGTAGATAGACCCGCCGCCCGTATCGGCAAGTACGCCTCTGACGTGTTCCCAACCGCCAACCGCTAACCGCCAACACCTAATCTTTGCACCTTTGCACAGGAGCGGAGCTCCGGTTTGCACGTTTGCACGGCATCTTCATCCCCTTGTCCCCGTGCCCACATGTCCCCCTCACGACAACGTAGCGGCTTCCGCGCCTGCTTCGCAGCAGTTCACCATGCCAGCAGTTCCCCACGGAATAATCCGCCACGCGGATTATTCCGTATTCAGATGTAACTTCGATGAATACCCGTGCTCGCTCAGATCGCGGCTCGAGACGAGCAGCTTCATCTTTGGCGCGCGGCCGACGACGCGGTCTTCCACGACTTTCGCACCGAGCTTGATTTCTTTCCGCTCGAGGCGATTCCGACTCACCGGCTTGTCACCGGTTCGGGCTGGCGCGACTTCGATCAGCGCCAACACCGTGATCAACACTATCTTCAACACCGGCACCAGTGATGAGTAGTTCATGGCAGTTAATGTATCCTTAAGACATCCCGCCGCACCCCAAAGTTCGCGACTAGGCTAAACAGCCTATCATCAGGTCCGCTGATGCTCGGCCGCCTTCTCATAAGATTCTTAATCCACGCCCTGCCTCGTGGTAGGGACGCGTCGGCGACGCGTCCGCCCTGGAACCCCATCCCCGGTCGCGACGCCGTCGCGCCCCTACCTGATCCCGCCACCCGTCACCAGGAGCGATACGTTCGCTCAAAGGGAAACCGGAGACCGGGATGGATGCTAAGGAGCGTGATTGATTCTCAGGTCCCAGGTCTCGGCCTTCAGGTATCTGGTTCGGGTATTCAGCATCAGGTGCAGGTTCAGGCCCGTGCCCGTACCCGAACCAGAAGACCCGCACCTGAGACCTGATCAGCCGAGACCTGAGACCCGAATCTGTTTTTTCTACCGCCACCTAGGTACCAGCTCCATCCAGCCCTCGTGCCCTCGAGTCCTCCTGGCCTCTAATTATGTCCCCAGCCAATCATCCGGTTCCCCTATGCTGCCCCCTTTGAGTTCTGC
>CALEEU010000324.1 GCA_937875975.1 uncultured Opitutia bacterium
TGACCCTCGTCTCGCTCGCCTCCACCTCCAAGGATCTCCGCGGACAGAAGCTGAAGGCCAACGTCGGTGGCGCCGCCACCTTCGGAACCGTCTTCGGTGCCAAGGCCAAGGCCGCTGGTCTCACGACCGTCGTCTTCGACCGCGCCGGCCGCCGTTACCACGGCACCGTCAAGTCCTTCGCCGAAGCCGCCCGCCAGGCCGGCCTGACCTTCTAATTTCATGAGCGCAGAAAACACCCCCACCGCGGCTCCCGCCGCCTCCGCCCCCGCTGCCCCCGGCGCCCCTGGTCGTTCCGGACCCGGCGGTGATCGCCGTGGTCCTGGTGGCCCTGGTGGTCCCGGCGGCCGCCGCAATGGTCCTGGCGGCCCTGGCCGTGGTCCTCGTCGCGACAATCGCAACGATGCACCTGCTTCCGAATTTAACGACAAGGTCGTCCACATCAACCGTTGCTCGAAGGTCGTCAAAGGCGGCCGTCGCTTCAACTTCGCTGCGCTCATCGTGGCCGGTGATGGCAAGGGCCGCGTCGGCGTGGGTTACGGCAAGGCCAAGGAAGTCCCGGATGCGATCCGCAAGGGAACTGACCGCGCCCACCGTGCCCTCGTCCGCGTCAATCTCCGTGGCAACACCATCCCGCACGAAGTCATCGGCCACGCCGACGGCGGCGTCGTGATGCTCCGTCCGGCCGCACCCGGTACCGGCCTCATCGCCGGCGGCGGCGTCCGTGCCGTGCTCGAAGTCGCCGGTTACAAGGATGTCCTTTCAAAGTCCATGGGATCCAACAATCCCCAGGCTGTGGTGAAGGCCACCTTGGACGGTCTCTCCAAGCTCCGTACTCTCGAACAAATCAAGGCTCTCCGCGCCTAAGCGGAACATACAGACATGAAACTCGACTCTCTGCCCAAAATCAAGGGCTCCACTCATCGCCATAAGATCCTCGGTCGCGGTCGCGGCACCGGTCACGGCAAGACTTCTGGTCGTGGTCACAAGGGCATGAAGGCCCGCTCCGGCGGCGGCCATCGTCCCGGCTTCGAAGGCGGCCAGATGCCCCTCTACCGTCGTCTGCCCAAGCGCGGCTTCAGCAACGTCAACCGCATCGAGTACGCCGTGCTCAACGTGCGCGACTTCGAAGAGCTCGAAGGCAAGACCTTCGGCCTCGAAGAACTCGTCGCCGCCGGCGTCCTGCGCAAGTCCGCCCCTCTCCTCAAGGTTCTTGGCACCGGCGAGCTCACGCGCGCCGTCACCGTCAAGGCCCACCGTTTCTCCAAGGACGCGAAAGCGAAGATCGAGAAAGCCGGCGGCAAGGCGGTTCTTATCGAAATCAAGAAGTCGGCCACCGCCGCTGAGTGAGCCTCGGCTCGCCCTTGTCCTCGATGTTCTCTGCCTTCGCCAACTGCTGGAGGATTCCTGAGCTCAGGGCCCGGCTGATCGCTACCGTGGCCATGGTGTTCGTCGCCCGTATCGGCGCGAACATCCCGCTGCCGGGTATCGACCCGAAGGATATCATGGATTACTACCACTCCATGGCCGACAAGTCGTCGGGCGGAGTGGTCGCGATGTACAACATGTTCACGGGCGGCGCGCTCCTCAAGGGCGCGGTGTTCTCGTTGGGCATCATGCCGTACATCAGCGCCTCTATCATCATGCAGCTGATGTCGGCGGTCGTCCCGTCGATCGCGCGCCTGCAGCAGGAAGGTGAGATCGGCCGCCAGAAGGTGGCCCAGTACTCCCGTTACCTGACCATCGTCATCGCTGTCGTTCAGTCTGCGCTGCTCCTTGGCGCGTTCTGCAATCCGCAACAGGTCGGCCAGGCTCTCGGTCTGGGCAACTTCACCGGAACCATCGTCGTCATGGAGAGCAAGACGCTCTTCGTCTGCCTCGGTGTCTGCCTTCTGACTTCCGGATCAATCGTCATGCTCTGGCTGGGCGAGCAGATCACCCAGCGCGGCATCGGTAACGGCACGTCGGTCCTGATCACCATCGGTATCCTCGCCGATCTCCCTGGCGCCCTCACTTCCTTCGTCGACATGACTTTCGGCGGCAAGATCGGGGCCGCCGCCGTCAACTCCCACGGCTGGGAGAAGGCCGCCGGCATGATTCTCCTCT
>CALEEU010000325.1 GCA_937875975.1 uncultured Opitutia bacterium
GTCCGGACCCGTTTTCTTCGGCTCCGGCGAAGAAGGATGGGGCGAAAGAGCGGAAATGATAGGCGTGCCGCCCAACAGGGCGCTTGAATCCCGCCGTCGGTGGTGCAGTCTACCGTGTCTTACCCCATGAAGCGTCATCTCCCTCTCTGGGCCGCGTTGGCCGCCCTTTTCCTTGCGCTCCCGGCCGTCGCCGCGGAGGCCTTCACCTCCGGCCCAGGTTGGCTGGAGTTCCCTGCGGGCAAAGGCCCGGGCGCCGGCAGACACGTCGTGCTGCTCGTCGGCGACGAAGAATATCGCTCCGAAGAAGCCATGCCCATGATCGCTCGTATCCTCTCCGAGCGCCATGGCTTCAAATGCACCGTCCTTTTCTCCCATGATGAGGGCGTGATCAATCCGAACAACGGCGCCTCCCTCGGCAAGCCTGAGGCCCTCGACAGCGCCGACGCCCTCGTGCTGGGCCTCCGTTTCCGTAAGTGGAATGAAGGCGCGCTCGCGAAGTTCGACGCCGCCATCAAGCGCGGCGTACCGATCGTCGCTACCCGCACCAGCACGCATGCTTTCTCCGGCATTCCGAAGGACAGCCCCTATGCCTGGTACAACTGGAACAACCAGGGCGGCTTCGGCAAGAAGGTGCTGGGGGAGACCTGGGTCAGCCACTGGGGCAACCATAAGGGCGAAGCCACGCGCACGGCCGTCGAAGCCGGCGCCGAGAAGCTCGCGGTCCTCAACGGCGTGGGCGTCATCTTCGGCGACACCGACGTCTACGAAGCTTACCCGCCCGCCGACGCGCAGGTCCTCCTCCGCGGCCAGGTGCTCAAGGGCATGAATCCGGAAGATCCGCTCAGCGAGCGTTCCAAGAAGCGCGCGACCGACAAGCAGGAGCAGGGCGTCAATTCCCCGGCGATGGCCGTGGCCTGGACCCGCGAGGTCCCCAATGCCGGCGGCACCAAGAACCGCGTGCTCACCACCACCATGGCTTCGGCCAGCGACCTCAAGGACGAGTCCCTCCGTCGTCTGCTCGTCAACGGCGTCTACTGGGGTCTCGGCCTCGAGGTGCCGGCCAAGGCCGACGTCGCCCCGGTCGTCGAGTGGAAGCCCGGGAAATATTCCTTCAACCTCTTCCAGCGCGGCCTGCGCGCCGAAGCCTTCGCCGGAGTGCTGCCCCCGCAGGTCGAAGCCCCCCCGCCCACCCCCAAGAAGAAGAAGTAAGCCGCGCGTCGGCTTCCTTCCGCACGGGCGCATCGCAGGATGCGCCCGTCTTGTTTCAGGCCCGGATACCGCGGTTGACCAGCAGCTGGATCAAGGCGTCGTTGTAGATGATGTACGCCCCTTCGCGCGAGGTGGCGTCACGGACCTCGATGTCGTCGGAGACGACGAACCACGGCGCCTCGACGGTCTTGTCCTTGGCGACCAGGTCCATGATGTCATGGTCGGCCTTGGCGCCTGCGCGGCTGAACGTCACGCGGACCCGCGAGTTCGTGGTCTTGAGCGTGGTCTGCTGGCCGTCGAAGCTGATCCAGACGTGCAGGCCGGGCGCGTCGTCCGCCAGCTTCTCGAGGAGCTGGACGACCTTCTGGCGGGCGGCCGCGTCGAGCAGGAAGCGGCTGTCGCCTTGGGCGTTCTTCTTCGCCGGCAGGCGCAGGCCGAGGTAA
>CALEEU010000326.1 GCA_937875975.1 uncultured Opitutia bacterium
GCCTCGCGCCCGAAGGTATACGCGACGCCGGAGCGGGCCATGAGGTCACCCTCGTAAGAGCAATCGATGAAGACCTTCGCCGCGACGACGCGGGCGCCAGCTTTGGCCGGCGACGCCGGTGGACAACCGGTTGCGTCAAACGGAGCCAGGTCCAACGTGATCGCACGGATGACGCCGCCGACCTTCTCAACCGCGCTCACGCGATGCTCGAAGAGAACGGTGACGCCAGCGGACTTGATCATCTCGGCGAAGGCCGCGCGATACTGGGCATCATTGTAGTCCTTCTTCAAGATTGGCCGAGTTGAGCCGCTGACAGCTTCTTCACGACCCCAGTCGATATGCATCAGGCCTCCACCGGTCATGCCACCTAGCCAACGACTAGGCTCGACGACGATGACCTTGGCTCCCTCTTTCGCGGCGGCGCAAGCGGCCATCACGCCACTGGCGTTACCGCCGTAGACGCAGACGTCGTAGGAATCGGCGGCGGCAAGCGTCGTTAGGCCGAAGAGGAGGACGGCGATGTGGCGCAACATGGGGTTAAGACCCTTGGTACCCCGACCTGCTTGAAAGTCAAAGCGCGGCTTACTTCAGCGCCTTCTCGATCGCCTTCTCGAGCTCTTCCGAGTCCGGCTCGACGTCGGAACCAAAGCGGGCAATCAGCTTACCATCGGCGCCAATCAGGAATTTATTGAAATTCCAGCCAACGGGACCGGGATGGCCGGCGTCCTTACCGGTAAGCTTGTCGAAGAGCGGGTGGGCGTCGTTTCCCTTGATCGCGACCTTCGCGTACATCGGGAAGGTCACCTTAAAGTTCGTCTTACAGAACTTCTTGATGTCCTTGTCCGAGGCCGGCTCCTGGCCCCCAAAGTCATTGCACGGGAAGCCGGCGACGACGAGGCCCTTGGCTTTGAAGTTATCATACAGCGCCTGGAGTCCATTATACTGACGGGTGTAGCCACACTGGCTGGCGACGTTGACGACGAGCCAGGCCTTGCCGCCTTTGACGGTGCCGAGCGTGGTCGTCTTGCCGTCGATATCCTTTACCGGGACACCAAGGAGTCCGGGAGCTTTGTCTTCAGCGTGCAAGGGAGTCATGATAAGCGTCAAAGCTAGGGCGAGAAGTCGCATGAGGGCATCTTAGCCTCGGCCGACCCGGTGGCAAGCGGTCGCCGCCTATTCGTCCTCTGAATCATTGGCCCAAACGGCCGCTAAAACGGCCCGAAAGGCGTCGGCATCCACCAAGGTATCCGGCCGGTCGATGATTTCGATACAGCCGGCGTTTTCCCAATACTCGCCCTCCTTCTTCACGTTCCAGAATGCCAGGGCGAGAGCTTGCCAGAGTTCGAAGCCGTGCAGCTTGCCGCGCGGCATCCAGGCGACGGCGACCGTGACATCTTCCGTCCAGTCGGACTCCTCCCAGAGGACGTCAAATTTGCCGCACTCACTGGGTCCGAGAAACTGCGTCACGAACTCCGTATGCTGGGGGCCCGCATCAAGGAAGTAACGGCAGGCCACCTCGCGGGCGGCCGGCTCGAGATCCTCGCCGCCGTCGTCATGATAGGTGAAAGGCTCCGCCATGCCTCACGGTCGGAGGCCGAAGCGATTTCGGCAAGTCAGGATTCTTTGCGCGCAGACCAAGCGAGCAGCACCCAGCCTGCGATGAGGAGTGAGCCGCCAATCGGCGTGATGGCACCGAACCAACGAGGCGCACCCAAGGCCATGGCATAAAGTGTTCCCGCGAAAATCACCGAGCCGATAGCCCAAAGCCGCGCAGGCCAGGCGGAACGTCCCACGATTGCGCCAATCGCGACCACATGGGTCAGCAGATAGAAGGTCGCGGTCTGCCACCAGCCGGCGGCTTCCGGAATTAAGGCGAGTCGATCCTTTAGGCCGTGAGCGCCGAAAGCCCCCAGCGCGATGGCAATCGCGCCAAGGATTCCTGCGGTGACCAGACGATTCATCGCTTACGCGCCGGTGTCGGCGCCGCTCTTCTTCTGCGTGAAGACGAGACCCTTCTCGCCGACCGAGACGATGACCGGTTCATCCTTGTTGTAGTCGTCACGAAGGATGGATTCGGCGAGCGGGTCCTCGAGCAGGCGTTCGACCGCGCGACGGAGCGGGCGGGCGCCGTATTTCTCGTCCCAACCGTTGTCGACCAGGTAGCCGCGGGCGGCTTCGTTGACCACGAGCTTCACGCCGAGGTCGAGGAGACGCTTGGCGACCTTGTCGACCTCGATGTCGACGATCTTGGTCATGTGCGTCTTCGCGAGCTGCTGGAAGATGACGATGTCGGTGAGGCGATTGAGGAATTCCGGCTTAAAGGCGCGCTTGGTCTCGTCCATGATGCGGTCCTTGAGCTTCTCGTAGTCGCGGGTAGAATCCACGCCGACGTCGAACCCGACCGAGTTGTTACGCTGCAGCACGTCGGCCCCGACGTTGGAGGTCAGGATGATGATCGTGTTACGGAAGTCCACGACGCGACCGAGAGAGTCGGTCAGGCGGCCGTCTTCGAGGGCCTGCAGGAGGAGCTGGATGACGTCCGGGTGGGCTTTCTCAATTTCGTCGAAAAGCACGACGGAGTAAGGTTTGCGACGGACCGCTTCAGTGAGCTGGCCGCCCTCGTCGTGACCGACGTAACCGGGAGGCGAGCCGATGAGGCGGGAGACCGTGAACTTCTCCATGTACTCGGACATGTCGATCTGGATGACCGCTTCCTTCTCGCCGAACATACGTTCGGCTAGGGAACGGGCCAGGAGCGTCTTGCCGACGCCGGTAGGGCCGAGGAACAGGAAGGAGCCAATCGGGCGACGGGGATCCTTGAGGTCAGCACGGGAGCGGCGGAGGGCACGGGCGACGACTTCGCAGGCGCGCTCCTGACCGATGACGGCCGTCTGCAGATCCGTCTCGAGCTCGAGGAGCTTCTTGGTCTCCTTCTTCTCGAGACGGTTGAGGGGCACGCCAGTCCAGTCGGCGACGATGTGGAGCATCTCCTCTTCGCCGACGACGATACGCTTCTCGTCGCGCTTCTTGCGCCAGTCTTCGAGCATCTTCTCGCGCTTAGCGCGGAGCTTCTTCTCCGTGTCGCGGAGGTTAGCGGCTTCCTCGAACTTCTGGTTACGGGAGGCGTCTTCCTTCTGCTGCACGACTTGGTCGATCTCGGTCTGCACCGTATCGATGTCCGCCGGAACATTCAGGGAACGGATGCGGGCGCGGGCGCCAGCCTCGTCCATGACGTCGATGGCCTTGTCCGGCAGGTGACGGGCCGTGATGTAGCGATGCGAGAGGCGGACGGCGGCCTCGATGGCGGCGTCGGTGTATTCGCACTTGTGGTGCTCTTCGTACTTCGAGCGGATGCCGCGCAGGATGAGGACGGCGTCCTCCGGAGTCGGGTCGTCGATCTTGACGGACTGGAAGCGGCGCTCGAGGGCGGCGTCTTTCTCGATGTGCTTACGGTATTCGGAGAGCGTGGTCGCACCGACGCACTGGATCTCGCCGCGAGACAGGGCAGGCTTAAGGATGTTGGAAGCATCCATCGCGCCTTCGGCCGCGCCGGCGCCGACGATCGTGTGCATCTCGTCGATGAAGAGGATGATGTTCTTGGCGCGCTTGATCTCGTCCATGATGCCCTTGATACGCTCTTCGAACTGGCCGCGGTATTTCGTGCCGGCGACCATCAGGGCGAGGTCGAGGGTGATCACCTTACGATCGAGGAGGATTTCCGGGACGATACCCGAAGCGATCTCCTGGGCGAGGCCTTCGACGATGGCGGTCTTGCCCACGCCGGCTTCGCCGATGAGGACAGGGTTGTTCTTCGTGCGGCGGCAGAGGATCTGCACGACGCGGCGGATTTCTTCCTTACGACCGATGACCGGATCGAGTTCACCGGCCTTGGCGAGCTCGGTGAGATCTCGGCCGAAAGTCTTGAGCAGCGAGAGACGTTCGCCGCGGCCAGGGCGGGCGCCTTCTTCACCAGAAGCGCGACGCGAAGGCGGAGGCGTGTCGTCGGAGGAATCTTCGGAAGGGGGCGGCGTGTCGCCGTCCTTCTTCTCGGATTCGTCGGCGGCGGAGGGATCGATGTCGGCGAGGATTTCCTTGCGGCAGCGCTCCAGGTCGACGTCGAGCTGCTGCAGGACGCGGGCGGCGACGCCCTCCCCTTCCTTCAGGAGGCCGAGGAGAATGTGTTCGGTGCCGACGTAAGCGTGGCCGAGTGCGCGGGCTTCAGTGACGGCGTGAGCCATGACCTTCTGCACGCGGGGCGTGAGCGGAATCGTGTCGGGGGCTTTCGCCTCTTCCGGACCAGGGCCGACCTGCTTCTCAACGGCACCACGCACCGTCTTGAGATCGAGGCCCATGCGACCGAGGACGTTAACCGCGACGCCCTCTCCGAGCTTGATGAGCCCGAGCAGGATGTGCTCCGTGCCGACGTAGTTATGATTAAACCGGCGAGCTTCCGCCCGGGCCAGTTCCACGACCTTACGGGCGCGGGGAGTGAAATTGTTGTTTTTGTCCTTATCCATGGAAATTGGGTTTGGGGTGAAACGCCCGTATGGGGTTGTTAGCAGGGACTATGCCCGAACCGCGGGTAGGTTCAAGCGTTCCCCCCATGTTGGTAATAACCCTGCCTTTTGCCTTTGCCAGTCAGCGGCCCCGCCTGTTTCTTAATCCGCAAAACCATGGGTATCAGCATGCAAGCGGCGGGCGAGGCCCTCCGAGACCTCGTCAAGGGTCTCAAAGGCCAGAAAGTAGCCGTATTAGGCCATATGCGACCCGACGGGGACTGCATCGGCTCGCAGACCGCCCTCTGTCGCATGCTCTTGGCCGAAGGCGTCGACGCAATCTGCGTGAACCGTGATCGCATCCCCCCGAATCTCGTCCCTTACGCCGAGGGTGTTAAGTTCGTCAAAGCCGCCGACTATGACGCAACTGACCGCGTCGCCGTCACAGTCGACTGTGCCGATGCGTCCCGCGTTGGGACGGAACTGCTCGCTAAGTTCCCAGCTGGCGTCCTGGCCAACATCGACCACCACGCCTCGAATCCGGATTACGCGCAGACCAACATCGTTGTCCGCGAAGCCGCCGCGACTTGCCACATCCTTGCCGCCGGTGCCCTCGCCCAAGGCCTCGCCGTCGATACCATTACCGCCAAGGCCCTGCACCTTGGTATCCTAACCGACACCGGCCGCTTCTGCTACCGTAGCACCACCGCCGATGTCTTCGCGATCATCGCTGAGCTCGTGCGCCGCGGCGCCGACCCCGCCGAGGCCAACTACCGTGTCTTCGAGCAGGAGAGCCGCGGAAAACTGGAGCTCACGAAGCGCTTCCTCAATACCATCCTCTTCCACGAAGACGGCAAGATCTGCTCCGGTGAGCTCACCCAGGCGGACTACGTCGCGACCGGTACCTCGAAGGAAGACAAGGAAGGCCTCGTCGAATTCCCTCGTTCCGTCGAAGGCGTCGAGATTGCGGTACTCATGGAAGAAGGCGCCGATGGCGTCCGGGGCAGCCTGCGCGGCCGCGACCCGAAGCTCCGCCTCGACCTGTGCGCCGGCAAGCTCAACGGCGGCGGCCACATGCTCGCAGCCGGCTTCAACATGCAGGGCTGCCGGCTCCCGCAGGACCGCGAGAAAATCCTCGGCATCGTCATCGCCCACTATCGCGAATACTCGGCGAAATGAGCGAGCCGGCCGCTGAACCCGCGGGCGTGCTGCTCGTCGATAAGCCACAAGGCATCACTTCGCACGATGTCGTGGACAGCGTCCGCCGGCTCTACCGGACGCGCCGCGTCGGCCACGCCGGCACGCTCGACCCCATGGCCACCGGCCTGCTCATCGTGCTTGTCGGACGAGCGACCAAGGCCTCGGATCAGTTGATGGCCCAGGATAAGGAATACCTCGGTGAAGCCACGCTGGGCATCGTCACCGATACCCAAGACGCCGAAGGCGAAACGCTCGAGACGAATCCGGTGCCTGAGATCACCGAGGCGCAGGTACGCGCGGCCCTCGCCTCGATGCTGGGCGACCAGTTTCAGATTCCGCCGATGCATTCGGCCAAGAAGATCGGAGGTCAGAAATTGTATGACCTCGCGCGCAAGGGCATCGAAGTCGTCCGCGAACCGCGCGCCATCACCCTCTCGGAATTCGAACTGCTTTCCTGGCAGAGCCCCAAGATTAGCTTCCGCGTCCGCTGTACCAAAGGCACCTACGTGCGCACGCTGGCCTTGGACCTCGGCCGCAAGCTCGGACCGGGTGCGCACCTCTCGATGCTCCGCCGCACCCGCTCCGGCCAGCTCGACCTTTCGCGCGGTCACACGCTCCCGCAGCTTGGCGCCATGAATGATGAGCAGCTCGTCGCGGCCCTCGTGCCCGTGAGCGAAGCCGCCCCCGCCGCATGACGACATCGCTCCATCTCGCCATCGGCGCCTTTGACGGCGTGCACCTCGGCCATCGCGCCGTCCTGCATTCCGCCCGCGAAGCCGCCCGGGCGGACGGAGGTATCGTCGGCGTGCTCACCTACGACCCGCACCCGAGCAAGGTGCTACGCCCCGAGTCGTCGGTCCCGTTGATCTTTACGCGCGCCCAGAAGGACGAGCGCCTGACGGAAGCCGGCGCCCAGCTGATTCATCACGAGAAGTTCGACCGCAATCACGCTGGCATCGAGGCGGCGGATTTTCCGAAATGGCTGAAGCAGACCTTCCCTCAACTGAAGTCGCTCCATGTGGGTTCCAATTTCCAATATGGCCGTGGACGTGCCGGTAACGGTGAGTCACTTATCGCCCATGGCTCATCCGAAGCACTCGGAGTGAAGCTCGTCGCAGCTGTTCGCCTGGGCGATGAGACCGTCAGTAGCTCGCGCATCCGCCAGTGCCTCGTTGCCGGCGAACTCGACCTCGCGAACGCGATGCTCTTACGGCCGTACGAAGCCGAGGGGACGATCATCGGCGGACGACGCCTCGGGCGGACCATCGGCTTCCCGACCGTGAACGTCGCCTGGCAGCCTGAACTCAAGCCCGCCTACGGCGTCTACGCCGTTGAAGTCATCTTCAACGGCGAGGCGATGCCCGCCGTCGCGAACTACGGCCAGCGCCCCACCGTCGAAAGCGGCCCCGTCGCCCCCCTGCTCGAAGCCCACGTGCTCCGCGGCACCGCGCCGACCACGGGTGACACCGTCCGCGTGCGCTGGGTGCGACGCCTCCGCGCCGAACAGAAATTCGCGGACCTCGCGGCCCTGCAGGCACAGATCGCGAAGGACTCGACGGCAGCCAAACAGGCGCTCGGCTTGCTCAGTTAGGTCAGGCCGACTGGGCGAACTTCTTGATGATGCCGCCGAAGGCGCCGTTCGAGAAGAAAACCACGCAGCGCGGGGACTGGTCCGACTTCACGAGGGCCGTGAGTTCGGTGAGCAGCGCGTCGTTCGAAGCCGGGGCGAAACCCTGCTTGCCGGCCGCCGTGATCGCGGTGGCGACGCCGGCGCTATCGAAGCGTTCCTCGCCGAGCTTGTCGGCGCGATGGGGAGGAGCCAGGAAGACCTCGTCGGCCTTCTTGAGCGCCTCCCGGAAGGCGTCCTGCATGACCTTGCGCGCAGCCGTGTTGCTGCGCGGCTCGAAGCAGGCGACGAGACGATGCTGCGGATAGCGGGCGCGCAGGGATTCGAGCGTCAGGTCGAGGGCCGTGGGATGGTGGCCGAAATCCTCGATCACCGTCAGGTCGGGACGGTCGACCAACACCTGCTGGCGTCCCTGCACGCCTTGGAAGGAGTTGAGCGCGTCGAGCTTGAGCTTGGTCGGATCCCGGGCGTCGAGCAGAAGTCCGGCGGAAACGGCCGCCATGGCGGCGTTACGGGCATTGAAGAGACCCGGCAGGGCCCACTTCACCCTGCCCCACTCCTTGCCCTTCCAGACCAGCGTGAAGGACGAGCCCGTCGGAGATTCCTTGAAGTCGGCGATGACGGCGTCGTTGCCGGCGTCCGTACCGACGCGGATGACCGGGGCCCAGGCGACGTTCTTCACCAGCCCGAGGACGTTGGCGTCGTCGCCATTGGCGACGATCGCGCCGTCGCGCGGGACGATGCGGATGACGTGGGAGAACGTGCGCAGGACGTCATCGAGGTCACGGAAGATGTCGGCGTGATCGAACTCGCAGTTGTTGATCGCGAGGACGTGCGGCAGGTACTGAATGAACTTGCTGCGCTTGTCGAAGAAGGCCGTGTCGTATTCATCGCCCTCAATGACAAAGGGGCCGCCCTGCTTGCCGGGGTACGAAGAATCTGGAAGATCACGTGGGACGCCGCCGACGAGCCAGCCCGGCTCGGTTCCGTTGGCCTTGAGCAAGACCGCCGCCATGCAAGTCGTCGTGGTCTTACCATGTGTGCCGGCCACGACGACGTTGCGGCGTTCATTCAGCAAGCGGGTGCGCAGGAGTTCCGGAAGGGAGACGTAGGCTTGGGTACGGTTTTCAAGGAGCCACTCCACTTCGGGATGGCCGCGGGAGGCGACGTTGCCGACGACGACCAGGTCCGGCTGCAGCTGGGCGAGGCGTTCGGCGGACCATCCTTCCAGGATGTCGACGCCGGCGCCACGAAGGTGTTCGGACATTGGCGGGTAGATTCCCGTGTCGGAGCCCATGACCTCATGACCTAAGGCGCGCATCAGCAAGGCGGCGTTACCCATCGCCGTGCCGCAGATGCCCATGAAATAAATGCGCATAGGGCAGATAAAAGCCCTCGGGAGGCCAAGGGCGAGAAACTTAGGCGGCAGTGGGCCGCCTAAACAGGAGGACCCCGGTCACCTTGCGGCGGCCGGGGTCCGGTACCTACTTTGACTGTGCTGGCTTGGCTTACGTTGCCTGCTTCCTGACTGATGGTCCGTTACTTTCTCCGTCTGACTGGCTTTCCGTCTGTTTTCACCGACTTCCGGCCATACCGACTTCGACTTTCACCGACTGACCAGCCCTCACCGACAACCGGCCGGCACGATACCGTCCTTACGCCGCGCGTCCCAGGTCGCCCAGGTCTGTCGGATGCGGATGATTCCTTTTCTCCTTATCCAGGCGATGGCGGCGGCGAAGCTGGCGATCGACCTTATCGATCAAAATATCGATGGATTTGTAGAGGTCGTCCGACTCCTCCCGGACGACGATGTCCGGGCCGGGAATCTCCAGCCTGATCTGGGCCCCGAACTCGCGACTATGGTCGCTGCAGCGGGTGTGGACGAGTTCGACGAGCACGCGGATGATCCGCGGGTTGTGGCGCAGCAGTCTTTCGACCTTGGCGCACACCGTTTCCTTCAGGGCGTCGGTGAGGTCCATATGGACCCCCGTCACGACGATCGGAGCACTTGTCATGTGTGTTGTGTTTTTGGGGGTGACGTGAGACTCTGCGCCCATGTCAAAGAACAAGACCGTCGATGATTTCTTCAGGAGTTTTTCCGTGGTCATCATATCAGGGGCTTCTTCCGGGATCGGACGCGCGATACTCTCGCGTATCAGTCATTCTGAGACCAAAGCCCTGGTGTTCAACCTTTCCCGCACCGCTCCGGAAGGCGTCCCGAATTCCCTGAACTTCACTCACCTTACCTGCGACCTCTCGCAACCCGCTGACATCGCGGCGGTTGTCTCCGGATTACGGAAACTAATGCCCCGAGAAGGCAGGATGCTACTGATTAATAACAGCGGCTTCGGTGCCTACGGGGAGTTTCCGGCGCCTGGCGTCGACCACACCTTGAAGATGATCGACGTCAATGTACGCGCGCCAGTCGAACTCACGGGACGGCTTTGGGACGAATTGAAGGCGCGCGGAGGCATGGTCGCCACCGTCGCCTCGCTCGCCGGCTTCCAGCCTACGCCGTTGATGACGACATATGCCGCGACAAAATCCTTCATGCTCGATTGGAGCGTCGCGCTCGATGCCGAAGCGAAGCGACACGGTATCCGCTGTGTGGCGATCTGCCCCGGCCCGGTCTCGACGAATTTCTCCAAAGCCGCCGGCTTCGCGAGCTCGACCGGCCTCGGCGGGCAGACCTCAGAAGAATGTGCCGACGAAGCCGTCCGTGGCATGGCGGCTCATCGCCCGGTGGTCGTCACGGGCTGGAAGCATAAGATCCTGGCCGTCTTCTCGGCACGCCTACCTAAGCCTTGGGCGGCCGCGATCGGACTGCGCATGATCCAACGCCTCCGTCTGGACCGCTTCGTGAAGAAGGCCTGAGCCTACTTCGCGCCGTCGAGCAGTTCGCGGGCGTGGGAGAGCGCGACCTTGCTGGCACGGTCGCCGAGCATACGGGCGAGCTCAGACTCGCGGTCCTTGCGCTTACCATGGACCGGGGCGATCTCGACCGTCGTCGACTTATCATCCTGCGTCTTGGTCACGACGAGATGGGCATGGCCGAGCGCGGCGACCTGCGGGAGGTGCGTCACGCAAAAGACCTGGTGGCCCTTACCGAGGGCGGCGAGTTCACGACCGACCTGCGCACCGATCTCACCACCGACATTGGCATCCACCTCGTCGAAGACCAGGACCGGGGTGCGGTCGACGGCGGCGAGCACCGTCTTCAAGGCCAGCATCACGCGAGCGGCTTCGCCACTGGACGCGATCTGGTCGAGCGGCAGCAGATCCTGGCCGGCGTTCGGGCAGAAAAGGAAGCGGACCGCATCAGCGCCTTGGGGTCCGAGTTCGGCGATGGCGACTTCGATGCGCAGGTCGGCCTTCTTGAAGCCGAGCGAGCCCAGCATCTTCCGGGCGGCGGTGGCGAGTTTCTCAGCCGCCTTCGTGCGGGCGGCGCGGAGGACTTCAGCCTGCTTGCGGAGATCCTTCTCCACCTTGGCCGCCTCGGCCTTGAGCGTCGTGACACGGGCCTCGACGTCCCCCTGTGAGGCCAAGCGACGACGGAGCGCCTCGCGCTTCTCGCGGACCGCGTCGGCGCCCGGTCCATACTTACGACGGAATTCCAGCCAGAGGTTCATCTTCCCCTCGAGCTCCGCGGCCGACTCGTCGTCGGAGGAGAGCCCGCGGCCCAGACGAGCGAAGTCAGCGCGGATATCTTCGGCTTCGGCGGCGAGCGAGTTCAGGCGGTCGCGAAGCGCTTCGGCCTCGGCGTCGATGCGGGCGATGTCATCGCCAGCCTTGAGCAGTTTCGGGAGCACCTCGCCAAGTCCGTCGGAGCCTAGTCCCGACTCCAGCTGGCCGAGCAAGGCCGCGAGCTCTTGGGCACGGGAAGAGCGGGCGTGGTCGCGTTCCAGCTTCGTGATGGCCTCTTCGGAGAGATCGAGCGAATCGAGCTTGTCGAGCTGCGAGCGAAGGAAGGCTGCTTCGTCTTCGGAAAGACGTTCGGCCGTGGCGGCTTCGGCCGCTTCACGGAGCAGGTCATTGCGCAGGCGCCAGCCGGAACGATAAGCAGCGAGAGCGGAGGCCAAGCCCGCGTGCAGATCGAGCATCTCCAGCTGGGTCTCTGCGCGCATCAATTTCTGCGGTTCGC
>CALEEU010000327.1 GCA_937875975.1 uncultured Opitutia bacterium
GGGACGGTCGCATCGTCCACAGCGGCGGCAAGGAACTCGCCCTCGAACTCGAGGAGAAGGGCTACGATTGGGTGAAGCTGGATCTCGCCAAAGCCTAAGACCATGGCCGACATCGACGAAAACCTGGCCCAGCGCGAAGCGATCGAAGTCGATCGCTCCAAGGGCGACTTCAAATACGAGGAGAACTACGCCTTCGACGCGGGCATCGGGCTGACTCCCGCGACCGTGGACTACATCGCCAAGGTGAAGGGCGAAGAAGAGTGGATCCGCGAGTTCCGCCAGAAGTCCCTCAAGATCTTCCAGGATCTGCCCATGCCGACGCATTGGGCTTCGACCGACCTCGAGAACATCAAGTTCGAGGACATCCGCTACTACCTCTCCAAGGGCCAGAAAGCCGTCCGCACGTGGGAAGAAGTCCCCGACGACGTGAAGAAGACCTTCGAACGCCTCGGCATCCCGGAGTCGGAACGCAAGTTCCTCGCCGGCGTCGAAGCCCAGTTCGACTCCGAAGCGGTCTACTCCCGCATGAAGGAAGAGCTCGAGAAGCTCGGCGTCATCTTCTGCGGACCGACCGAAGGCCTGCGCGACCACCCGGAGATCTTCCGCAAATGGTTCGGCAAGGTCATCCCGATCGGCGACAACAAGTTCGCCGCGCTCAACTCCGCGGTCTTCTCGGGCGGCTCGTTCATCTACATCCCCAAGGGCGTGAAGGTGGCCCAGCCCCTGCAGGCTTACTTCCGCATCAACGCCGAGAACTTCGGCCAGTTCGAGCGCACGCTCATCATCGCCGACGAAGGCTCGGAAGTCACCTACATGGAAGGCTGCACGGCTCCCAAGTTCGAGACGGCCACCCTTCACTCCGCGGTCGTCGAGCTCGTCGCCCTCAAGGGCGCGAAGATCCAGTACATCACCGTCCAGAACTGGTCCGCCAACGTCTTTAATCTCGTGACGAAGCGCGGCGTAGCCGAAGAGGACGCCGAAGTCCGCTGGATCGATTGCAACATCGGTTCCCGCCTGACGATGAAGTATCCCGGCGTGGTCCTGCGCGGCAAGCGCGCCCGCGGCGAGGTCCTCTCGATCGCCCTGGCCAACGACGGCCAGCACCAGGACACCGGCGCGAAGATGATCCACGCAGCTGACGACACGACCTCGAACATCATCGCGAAGTCCATCTCCGTCGGCGAAGGCCGTTCGACCTACCGCGGCCTGGTCCACATCCCGAAGACGCTTTCGAACTGCCGTAACAACACCGAGTGCGACGCCCTGCTCATCAACGAGCACAGCCGCACCGACACCTATCCGGCGATCTCCGTCCGCGGCCGTAAGAACTCGGTCCAGCACGAAGCGAGCGTCT